>JBBSYU010000046.1:0-8881 GCA_038045105.1 Nanobdellota archaeon
AAAACTTTAAATATGTTACTAAAATAAGTTTGAAGAATTCTCATAGGAGTAATATTGTTATGTCCGGAGTTCAAAATTAATATATTTTTGCACAATTATTCTCTCGTTTTTGATTTGTTCTCCCTCATTAATAAGGGGAGAAAAATAAAAAACAGGCTATTTTTGGAGAATATAATTCAACCATAAGGTTATTCAGGACAGAGCAACATTTTCAAAATATTTATATAGTTAGTTTTTTTAGATTACTTATGAAAAAGAGGGTGAGTAACCGCGCTCAGGTAACGATTTTTATTATTCTAGCTATTGTTATCGCTGTTGGAATAGGAGGATATTTTTATCTTAAAAACAGCAAGGGTGACTGCGGGTTAAATCCTTTGTGCCAGATTGGAATAAAATCTGAAATAGATATTATTAAGAATTCTTTTTATCAGTGTGAAAAAGAAGTTGGGAAAAATGCAATAAAAACAATTGGGATTCAGGGTGGATTTTATAAAAAGCCTCAATATTTTCATGATATTGACTGGGCATTTATTCCATATTATTATTATGATGGAGCATATTTTATGCCTCAGAAAAATATTGTTGAGGGAGAATTATCATCTTATATGAATGAAAATCTTAAAACCTGCATTGGAAGCCTTGAATTCAAGAATTATCAGTTTCAATTCACTGATGCAAAAACATTGAGTTTTGTGACTCCTGGAAAAGTAAGCTTTACTGTTGAGCTTCCTATTAGTGTTAAAAAAGGAGAACAGACAACAATAATTGATTTAAAAGATAATCCTGTTGTTTTTAATTCTTCTTTATATGAAGCATTAGAGGTTGCTGATTATGTTACAAGAACACATAAAGATAATAACACAATGGTTTGCATTAATTGTGTTGTAAGCATGGCAAAAGACAGAAATCTTTATGTTGACATGATGCAATATCCTGGATTAAAATCAACAACGCTTGTCATGGTATCTGAAAATCACACATCTTCAGAACCTTATATATTTGAGTTTTTGAATAAGTATGGATAGATAAGAATATATTTGGAATGTATGAAACTTGAGGAGATGTTGGTGAAGAGATTAGAGAGAATCAATAGCGAGAAAAAAATAAAGTGAGAAACAAAAAATATGAATCAGAAGCCAAAGCAAATCAACAGATATAATGACTGATAAGAGATATATGGTACCAATAAAAAAGAAATATTGGTAATGTAAATAGATGAGATGGGGATGAGGAGATTGAAATATTAATGGGAAGCAAAAATCATAATCAACCTCACGAAAGAAACAGATGACATTACTGATAAGAGATATATGATACCAAAAAAGTATAATAAAATACAATAATAATTAAATAATATAAAATGGATGTAATAAAATGAAAAAAGAGAAAATAATAAAAACATTGAAGATATTATCATTATTTTTGATTATGGGCATAATGATAATTTTAGTTGTAGGGGTTGTGAGAGGAGAAGAAGAGTGGGCTACTAAATTTGATGGATTGAGTGGTGAAACCCTTACTGAAGCTGAAGCTCAGGGCAATCCTAATGCACAAGCTTTGCCAGAAAGCTTTAGCGGCAAGACTGAAAAAGGAATGTATTATGATTCTGGCAGTAATAGTGTTTGTCCTAGCTCTAGCTGTGATGTTAGAATGGAAGAAAATCCTGAAGTTACAAGATATTCGAAAGGTAGTGGTATTCTAGGTTTTAAAGGGGGCGGCAGTGAAGAGGAAGAAGGCAGTGATACTGTTTTGAAAAAAGCAGATGCAGCTCTTCAAGCTGCTATTGGTTTAGTACAATCAATTGCTTCAATTATGGGACCATTAAAAGAGGTTTTATCAAATGGACAGGGACAAACTACTTCCAATTCCCAACAAAGCAGTACTGATTTAGGATTAGATAGCGGGGCTCAGGCAGGATTTTTAAATAATCAAAATCAGGTTGATGCTGCTGCTAATGGAGCTTGTGACTATCAGAATAGAGAAGTTTGTGAAAATGTTACAACGAAAAACTGTGAGAATGTGACTAGTTCTACAAATTGCACTTCCTCAACAAGAGAGGAATGCAGAATGCAGCAGGTATGTGTTTTGAAAAAAGATGGGGCTGTTCCTGGACAGACAATTGGAAGTGTTTTAGGTGCTGCTGGAATTACTGGAAATGCTGTTGCAGGAAGTGAAGGTAATAATAATAAGTTTGTTGGAGTTAAATTATCACAAAATAATGAGAGAGGAAAAGCAGACACTTCTATCAGGGAAATGGGAACTTTACTTGCCAGTTCTGTTAATCTCAAAGCTGAAGTCAGAGGGCAGATGAATGTTTATACTCCTATGCAAAAGAAAACAGACATAACTCTTAAAGGTTCTGGTGGTTCTCCTGAAGCTTACAAGGATTCTGATCCAAGATATAAATCATCTGCATCTCCTGTAACTGGAAAAGTTATTGGTGAAAATACAATTTCTGGAAAAGCAATTGCACCTATGGAAAGCGGGCAGTTTGTTAAACTTGTTAAACATGACTTAAGCATAGGTGGAGATGAAATAGGTGTTGAGACACTGAAATCCCTTAATGAATTAAATGCAAATGGCGCTGATTTAAATTTAAAAAATGGAGATACTTTGATTGAATTCAATAAGCAGAAAACTTATTATTCAAGGGAAATAAAAGAAACTCCTTATTTTATAAATCAGATAACAAATCAAAATGATATGGAAAATTATTTTAGATTATTGCATGGCGGAAGTGATGGAAATTATTTAATTGATGATTCAAAGAGAACAACTGTCGGAGATATTACTGTTGCTCATCCTGATGCAACAATGAAGGGAATTATTATTGCAAAAGAGAGAGAAGACATGTTTAAGAAAGGATTGATGGCTAAGAGGTGATTCTGAATAGATTTATTGGTAATATGATAATCTGATGAGATGTTTATGAGGAGATTAAAATGTTGGTGAGTGGCTAGGAATATGAATAAGAAGCCCCTCTTAATCAACAGATGTAACATCTTCTAAGTTGATTGCATTACCAGAATAAATATTCTAAGCAAATCTTTAAATGTAGTGTAGTTAACAAGCATAAATTTATAAACTATAAATCATTTCTTATTTTATGAGGATAATATTAAAAAAGAATTATCAGAGAAAATTGATTTTATTATGTAAGGAAAAAAATAATTTGACTTGGAATGAACTAGCTAATAAAATAAAGATATCTGAAGGATATTTAAGAAATGAATTATTAAAAGAAAAAAGGACAATTGATGAAAGAATCTATAGAAAATTAAATAGAATATCTGGAAAAAATTTTGATAAATATATATCTGAAAAAATTGATGATAATTGGGGGAGGTCAAAAGGAGGAAGAACTGGAATCAAACAACCTCAATTATTAGTTAATAAAACCTCAAAAGAATTAGCAGAATTAATAGGAATTATTTTAGGGGATGGAAATGTTTGGTGTAAAGATGGAGGATATTATTATCTTAGGATATGTGGAGATAGTGAAAAAGATAGAGATTATCTATTAAATTATGTTAAGCCGCTTTTTGAAAAATTATTTAAAAGAAAGATGAGAATATTAAGACATAAAAGTTATAAAGAGATTTTTTTAGCTATAGGGGATAAAGATGTGGTATACACATTAAATTATTTTGGAGTTCCTTCTGGAAATAAAAAGATAAATAATGTTAAAATCCCTGATTGGATTTTTGAATCAGATGAATATATTAAATCCTGTATAAGAGGGCTTATTGATACTGATGGTTCTGTCTGCCCAATAACCGGAAGAAACTATCCTTATATCTGGTTTACATCAAATATAGAAAATCTTAGGAATTCTTTTGATAAAGCCATGAAGAAATTAAATTTTAAAACCTCAAAATGGAATATTAGTAAGAATAGAGGGGCAGATATATATATTGGAAATAAAGCAGATATTAAAAAATATATAGAAATAATAAGCTTTAAAAACAAACGACATCTCGATAAATTAAATAAGTTGAAGATGTAACAACATCTCCATAATTATTTGCCCCTGTCGTCTAGAGGCCAAGGATTGGGCCCTTTCAAGGCCTAGACCCGGGTTCGAATCCCGGCGGGGGCAGTTTTTTTAAATTATAAAGAAAAATTGGTTAAAAATAATTATTTAATTTGTATAATCTTCTGTAATTATGTTTTGTGGCATGTTACTGGATTATTGATTCAACTTTATTTATGAAATTGTAAGCATCTTGCTTTATGCTTTCGGCAATTTCTTTTGTTGTTTGTTTTGTCACGCTATACTGTGCAATCTCTCTTTTATGTCTTGCTTCTGATAATTTTTCTATTTCTACTTTTTGAACTATGGCGTTTTTCAATAAACTTATGTCTTCTTCAGAAAATAATTTCTTCTTAATAAAAAATTCTTCTAATAGGATTATTGTTGCTGTGTGATTCTTACTTTTATAGCCGATTTTAGCAATTAATGCTAAAGCGGAAGCATACATGGCATAATATCCTGCTATAACTACCCATTCATCACTATTATAATCAGAGGGTATTTTTAACAAATCCCTTGCTTTCTTATTAGTGTTTATGTCCGAAAGCAAACTCATAGTGATCAGATTATTTCTCGCTTTTTGCAAATATTTTTGAGAAAGATTTTTAACAGAATCGTCTTTTTGAGATATATCCTTGCTTAATTAGTTGTTTAATGTCATTTATCATTTTTATACATCCAAGAATAAAATGAATCTACACCCTTAAATACTATTCCATACATCTTTAAATCGTGCCACAATTCAGGATTATCTTTTTTTATGTTTGAAAATTCGTGCATTGGTAATACTACAGGAGAAAAATTAATTCCATATTTATGTTTTAATGATTTAACAAAATCTTCTACTTCTTTTTCTTTACTAGGAATACATGTAATAATCAAATCAACATCACTTTGTTTAGTTTCAGTTCCCTTTGAATAACTTCCAAACAAAATTACACTCCATGAGAAAGGATGATTTTCTGCTTCTTGGATTGCTTTATAAATTGTTTTGTGTTTCTTAATAAAGTCAATTTCACGTTCTAAGCTATAACTTCCAAACCCTATTTCAACATATAGATTATGTAAATCAAGAGAATAAACTAAAGTCTTTCCTTTTTTTCTCTCAATAATAATCTTTTTCTCAGACAAGTATTTTAATGCAGAGTTAACTCTTTCATAAGAATGTTCAACTCTTTCTTGAATTTCCTTTATTGTCATTTCTTCTGCTTCTGGAAAGAAAGAAGCAATAATAGTTCCTTCTAATATGGATATTTCCATTATGCCAAACGAACCCATTCCATACCTTTGTTTTCTTTTGATCCTTTCCATTTTCTTATTACTGATATTTCAATAATATTACTGATATTTCAGTATTTATATATTTTTTGGTTTCATTTCCTTAAAGGTTTTCCCCTCAAGGGGAAACCACGACTGACTGGCTCGCCTGCGGGCTCGCCCGGTTTATTAAAAATATGTCAGGAAGCAATTGCTAACCTGAATATTTTTTTTGTTGTTTTGGTAGTGCATATGATTAGAAAGAGAGTTATTATGACTATTCAGTAGTTACAAATAGAAAGATTTAAAAATAGAATTTATCATAATAATTTATGACAATACTTAATGGAAATTTTAGACACTATGAATTAGATAATGGTTTAGTTGTAGCTATGCAAGAAACTCCAACTCAAATAATAGATGGAAAATTAAGAGTTAATTATGCAGCAGTTCACGAGGCAGATAATGAACGAGGTTTAGCACATTTTTTGGAGCATTGTCTTGTTACAGGCGGTTCTCAAAAATACAGCCCATCTGAATCAGATAGGCTTAGAGGAGATTTTGGATATACCAATGCCCAAACTGCTGTCGGAAGAACTATTTTTCCAGTTAAAATATTACCTGAGGATTTAGAGCCTTGGTTAGATTTAATTTCAGATTCTGTATTCAATCCAAGGCTTAGCCCTGATAGAGTTGAAGGTGAAAGAGGAAGAGTAATAAGAGAGATTAGTGACTCAAAAAGTAATCCCCATTATAGCAGTTATAGAGAAATATCTGATTTATTTTATAGAGGGCATCCAAAAGGAATTTATGTTTTGGGCGATGAAAGAGTTGTTGAACAAGCAGATATTGGAAAACTCAGAGAATTTCATAGAAGAGGTTATAATGCCAACAATATGGATTTAGTATTAGTTGGAAATTTACCAAAACATACTGAACAATTAATTCAAACATATTTTGGAAAAAGACAAAAAGGTAAATCTACTAGAATAGATTTTCCAGAGTTAACTCCCCTTGAAGAAAGAGCGGTTTCTCATATCTCTTCTCCTCATTTATTAAATAAAAACAATCCAAATGCAAGTTCCGCTTCTTTAGATTTATATTTAGCAGTTGCCCCTGAAAAAAATCCTGATAGTTATGCTCTAAGAACAATCGCAGTCTTATTGGGAGGAGATACAAATTCAAGATTCTTTAAGAATATTGGATTAGAAAAAGGGCTTGCATATAACTGTAGTGCTGCATATGCTGGAGACTATAATGCAGGAGTCTTTGCAATAACTGCAAAAGTTTCTGCTTTAAGATTAGAAGAATCTTTAGACGCAATTTTCCATGAAATGAAGAAACTTAAAGATGAAAGAATTAATGAAGATGAATTAAACCACATTAGGAAGACAATAAAATTTTATTTTGCAAATACTTTTGATTCCAACTCAGGGCATGTTGATGCTATAGAAGAAAAATTAGATAATAACAGGACTGCAGAACAAATAATTGATGGTTTTAATAATGTTACTCCAGAGAGGATTATGGAAACTGCAAGAAAATATTTACCTTCAAGAGAATCAGGGAAGTATAGCTTAGTAATAGCAGACCCTTTGAAAAAATAAAATGGAAATACAGGTTATAGAAAGATATTTAAATGGCATAACATTAATTTATGTTATGGTACAAATATTAACAAATAAGGAGATAAAGATAATAAATAAAAAATTATCAAATAAAAAACTTAGTCAGATAGAAAGGAATAGGTTAAGTCGGTCAATAAGACCTAAACTTAAAGAAATTTCAAAAATTGATTCAGAATCTTTATTAAAAAGATTAGAGTACATTCCCGATTCTATTACTATTGAAAATACACTAATTAAAGTTATAAAAGAAAATGTACCTGATGTTGATTCAATTATTCTTTATGGCTCTGTAGTTCAAAATAATTACAGAGAATATAATGATATCGATATTATGGTAGTTACAAAGAAAAAAGTATATGAAACTGAAAAAGAAAAATGGAAAAAGATAAGAGAAATCATTAATATTTTAAATGAGAACAATATAATCGCAGATATAGTAATGATTAGCAAAGAAAATTTATTGTCTAGTTATAAAGGCGATCCAACTCTTATTTATCAGCTTAAAGATCATAAAGTAATCTATGGAAAACTAAAAATTCCTGATAGAATAGAATTGGACAATATTGATCTTAGCTTAAAATTAGATTGGAGCTATGTTGATGATAATAACAATGGAAAAGAAATCTATAGTGCACTAAGAAATACTGTGTTGGTTAAACTCCTGCTAAATAAAATTATTGATAATCAAAAGCTTAAAGAATCTTTAAATGAGGAACTTGGAAAAAATCTAATATTGAAATTGAAGAATAATCAAGCGTCTCTTGAAGAAAGAAAATATGCTTTAAATTTTTTAAAAGAGTTATTGAAAAAAACTGAGGAGGAAGTCTCTAGTAAAAAATGGGAAAAAATAAAGCTATCCAATCACTAGGAAAAGTTATAGGAAATGTAGTGGTTCATAAGGTTGTATTGAAGTATGGAAAGAAGATGGAATCAGAAAATCATACATCTTCTGAGATAGTTGCTTATAGAAATACCGCAATAAGTATCGGAATGGAATTTAATTGGAATGATAATGATAAAATTGAAATCAGAAAAGAAGTTCATGACTTTTTTATTAAAAAAATGAATGAAAAATATTCTCATATAAAATATCCTGGCAAAGAGGCAGAGAATATAATTAATGAGACAATAAAAGAATGCTTATAATTCTCGGAGTCCCCATTATTCCCCACAACAGGATGGTCGGCGGCGGGGGCATTTGTTACTTTATAGTAGTTACTAAGAGAAAAGTTTATATAGTCTATTTATATCAAGCATATATGAAAGGACATTTAATTTATGCAGAAGACGAAATGAGTGGTTTTCCATCTAGCAAGAGCCAATTATGGAGGGATCCAAGAAATTTTTTTGATGATTTTCTCAATGGAATTGAAGAAAAAGCTTTTCTAAGCAAAAGATATGAGTTAGGCATAAAAAATACAGTAGATAGTGATCCTGCAAGAGAAGATCATTTTACAGAAGATGCAAGAAAAAAAGCAAAAATTTTACTTGAAAAATTAGGGATGAGTGTTGGTGCTCGATTTAGTATAAGGGGAAATAAGCTTGTTTGTTATGGATGTGAGTTAGATGGTGGACGAAATGCTTGTCAAAGAATAATTTATGCTCCAGATGATCCATCAAAAATGGTAGTTGAAGATTATGAAGGAGCAATGGAAACTCATAGAGGCCTAGCAATTACAATCCTTGAGGAGATTAGCCCAGAAGAACGCATTAAGATTGAAGGAGCATCTAGATCTCATAATAATCTTAGAGAATATAAACAGGGCAAGGGGAAGATTTATGAAGCAGAGACAGAAAGAATAAATAGAAACTGGAAAAAACCTTCTCGCTTAAAAGAGGGCTGGTCAGAGTTTGTTGATTTTATACGTCTTATCACCGGATATAGGTTTTAAGCAAATTATAAAAGTAATTAATTACCTAAGTTTACCCTAGTTTTTATACATTACATTTAATTTCTTCAATA
>JBBSYU010000047.1:0-17123 GCA_038045105.1 Nanobdellota archaeon
AACAGGAAGTGTTGAGTGAGGGCCTGAAATTGTTTTCTGATAACCAGAAGGCATGTCTGGCCAGTTATAATGCTTTCTCTGAAATATTAATGGTTTATTATTTTCAATTAAATTTGGCTTGCAATTCAGCATCAAACCTATCTGAAGGATTTTTGTTATTGCTTCTTGGTTTGGAAGCATTGGCTTTGCTCCTGGAGCGCCTGTGCACACAGGGCATATATTAGTGTTCGGCTTCACAATCTTCATGTCATGGAAGTTTTTACATTTGCAAAACAGCTTTTCTTTAGTATCAAGATAACCATGTATTTCCAAACCAATCATTGCTCCCTTAATAGCCCCTTTGATTTCTTGTTTTTCCATGAAAAATAAAGATAATAATACTTTTTATAGGTTATTGTTAAGATATTTTTGTTTTATGGGTATGCAATGAATTAAGAAGTTATGTAAGCAGTTCATTTAGAGAGAAACCATCTCAAATGATTATGTGTATTATCTTTATTTCTTGATTTAACTACATATCTCGAGAGTTATTACGATTACTGATTCAAAATAAATATATTCATCTAATCTAAGTAATTACAATATGAATACATTTTATACCAACAATCTTTAAATAACTTGCAGGGTTATTTTTAATATGGCAAAGAGAGGTAAAAAACCTGACTTAAGTGATTTCTTTGATAAAAAAGCAAAAGAACAACTTAAAAAAGAAATCAAAGAAGAATTAAAAAAAGAGCTTAGGGGAGAAGGGATTAATATAGAATTTATCAGCGGAGAAAGTGAGAATGAAAAAACCATCGCTAAAGAAGATATAATTAAACCAATTAAAAAAAAGAAAAATCCCTATGTTCAAACTCTGGTTTTTCTTGTTATAATTATTCTTTTAGTAGATTTATTTTCTGTTTATTTTTATTATAAACCAAATCTGAATTTAAATTTTATTAATCCTATAAAATCCAGATTTACAGAATCATCTATAAGTTTACAAAAATGTGAAGATGGAACACCTTATAATCAGTGTGCAAAAGAAAAGCCTTATTACTGCTATGAAGGAAACTTATTGAAAAAAGCATTTACCTGTGGTTGTCCTTCAGGATATAAAGTTGATTTCCAGGATTGCGTGAAAACGTAATTAGTCTCTTAATTTTTACATTACTGATACATTTTAGTAATGTTAATGCCGAGGATTAATTTGGTTTATTGAGATTGTAGTTTTGGTTTAAAATAACTACTTCTCGCTTACTCTCTATTTAATATCCTCTGTTTATCACATTGCCAATATTTCATATGTATCTTTTTCATACTAATAATCTATTTATACTTCTTAAGCCTTAATATTAGTAATGAATAACCTAAAAAATATGTTTATGAGATGTTTTGTGTGACATTGATGATAAAAATCATCAACCTATAATCACAACAGAAGCCATAACTGATAAAGTTTTCACATTTCCAATAAAGTAATTATAAAAATAAACCTGCAAAATCAAAAAAACAATGTGCCACCACATGTCAGAAATCAAAGATTTCTGAGCATGCTCCAAAATGCCTTTTCTTTCTATCCATTAAAATAGATAGGGTACGAAAAGAGCATTTTGGACATCTTAAAACGTGTGGTTTGTTACGGGCACTTGTTTTTTGGATGCAAGAAAAAACTTTTATGGTTTTTTCTGCACAGAAAATTCATCTGAAAGAATTTTCATGTGATCCAAAATTAAAACCACTAAGCCACTACCCCATTCTAAAGAATGGGGTTTTAATTTATGGACATAATAAAATGCCAAGACAAGATATAAAAATTTTAAGTGAAGGTGAAATCAAAGAAAATCTTAAAGATATTCCTGGCTGGGAATATAAAGAGATCAGAAATATTTCTAAACCTTCTGATATTTCTGAGTCATCAAAAATTCACGATGAGAAAAAACAAGAATTTTTGAGCAATAAAATATCAAAAGAATTTAAATTCAGGGAATTCCTGGATGTTCTTGCATTTTTAGTCAAAATAGCTCCTTTTTTTGAAAAAAATGATCATCATCCAGATATGCATATTTATTATTCAAAAGTCTTATTTGAACT
Organism: Nanobdellota archaeon; assembly: GCA_038045105.1. Taxonomy (GTDB): domain Archaea; phylum Nanobdellota; class Nanobdellia; order Pacearchaeales; family GW2011-AR1; genus ARS1285. The sequence continues at coordinate 2,077 of JBBSYU010000047.1, forward strand.
GACAAGATGGGACGTTGGAGGAAAAGTAACTGACATGGATTTTGTGACTGCTAAAGAAATTGAAAATCTCTATAGAGATTTTCAAAAGTTCATGACATAAAATCATTTCACAAATTGAAAAAGTTTTTAAGGAATTTGAGGGGATGGAATAGAATAAATTTGGGGATTAAACTGACTCGTTTACACAAAGTATATCAAAAAGGATATACTTTCTAAAAATCTTTCTACTCTATTTCTTTCAATAATTCAATAAATAAATTTTTAATAGATTCTATCTCTTTTTGGTTATAAGCACGAATGCCAAATATTCCTTTAAAACTATCATCAAATTGAGGCTTTTCAATGAATAAGGCCTGTTTTTTTATTGATGATTTTAGTTTATCAAGCCTCCCTCTTAAAAGAAATTCTTTCAATTTATTCTTATCGCAAGGCATTAACACAACTATATCTCTAGTATCAGATAATCTCCCACTATGCATTTTCATAGATATTAACAACTCTCTAACTGGAGTTAAAAATTCCAAGTTATCTAATTTTCTTTTTTGAGAATTTTTTTCTATATTCTCAAAACTCCATGTAGCATCAGTAGTTCTTGAAACTAACCCATTTATTAATAAATCTACATCAACTGGTAAATCATTCATTTTTTTCCTAAAACGCTTAAAGTTTTCTCCATACAAAAGAGCTATCTCTTTTTCATAGCTAAGGGAGTAACCTTCTTTCAGTAATAATTCTTCAAATTTTAAGAAATCACTTTCTTTTATCACAACATCTAAATCTATAGAAAATCTTTTCTTGTAAGTTGAAACAGCATATCCTCCAATAACTATAAACTTAAAATCATTCTCTTTAAAAAGTTCTATTAATCTTAATACTTCCCTCTCTCTTTCTAATAAACCCATTTTTGAATTAGTCATCTTCTATATGTTTGTGTAAACCTCCGAATACCTTTTATTTATACCTAAATTGTATAATAAATCCAACTGCTCTAAAATATTATCTAAATATAATTTTTTACAGTAATCTATCAATTCTTTTAAAGGCATGACTGGCAAATTATTTAATTTTTCTATTCTTAATTCTTTTTTGGGAATTATATAAACTAAGGGCCGTTTATTAATTAATTTGTCTTCTGTATGGGATATATTTTTTTCTTCTAATGTTCTCTTTAAGGAATCAACATCTTTTTCAAATACTTCCAAAAAATATATTTTATCATAAAAGTCTCCTGTTATAAACCCTCCTTTGGTCCATATAACTATTGCGGTGCTCTTTGTAAACCTAATTTTTAATTTTATATCCTTAATCAATTCCCAAAACTTATTATCTTTATCTATAACAGAAACTGCGTTATCCAACTCTCTAAATTTGTTATAAATTAAATTCTTATTAATTTTTATGATATTTTTATTGCCCTTTCTTATAATTTTAACTACCTCATATTTTTCCAATTCTAATATCCAACCATAAACAGCAGAGTAAGCGAATCCTATTCTATTCGCCAAGCTACGAATACTTTCTCCGTCTCTTGCATTTCTTATTATTTTTATTGTTATCTCATTTACTATTATCATTATCTTTTAAAAGATAATGGATATTTAAATGTTTCGGTTTACAAAGATGGTTTTTCAATACCTAAATGCTTAAAAATCTATATCCGCGAGTTTTATTATGGATAAAATACTCGGAACAAGTTTAGGAAGAAATAGTGAATTAGTGTTTGATTTAGAAGGAAGACTTGTTACAGATTCTAATCTTCCTAAAGTAATGGCTGAAAGATGCAACAATCATGATATTTACAAAAATGAGGGAGTTATTGTTCATATGACCAGAAGGGAGTATGAAGAATTGCAAAGACAACATTCTAGTTAGAAAGCATATCCTTTAGGTTCTATTTGTTTACACCAAACACTCCCAGTCCGATTCTAAGCTATTAACAGATATGCAAAAGAAGTAGATTTTATAAATAGGAATTCTTTTATTTTTATATGGTATCTAAAAAACCATTTAAAAATCCATGTCCTGGCGATAAAATAGAAATTATTATTAATGGCAAGTCTGAAAAAGGAATACTTCTTGAATCACATGAAATTGGTGTTTTAATGCTTAAGCTTGATAATGGCTATAATATTGGATTTAAAAAAGAAGATGTGAGTGAGATAAAGATTTTGGAAAAAAGGAAAACTGATATGAAAAATGAAAAAAAGTTTGAATTATCTCATCAAAAACCTGTTATTGATTTTATTGTTGTTGGAGGAACAATTACAAACAAACTTGACCCTAAAACAGGAGGTGTTACTAATTTAATTAATCCAGGTGAATTATTTTCAACTTATCCTGAAGTTTTTGAATTTGCAGATATAAAAATTCATAATCCTTTTATGAAAGCTAGTGAGGATATATCTTCTCCTGACTGGATAAGAATTGCAAAAATAGTTTCTAAAAGCCTGAATGATGAAAATGTAAAAGGAGTTATAATAACTCATGGAACAGATACTCTTCATTTTACTTCTGCTGCTCTTTCATTTATGCTTGGCAAATTAAACAAGCCTGTTGTTTTGACTTATTCTCAGAGAAGCAGTGATAGAGGGAGTGCTGATTCAAGAATGAATTTAATATGTGCAGCAAGAGCCGCATTAAGTGATATTGCTGAAGTAATTTTAGTAGGGCATGCAACAATTAATGATGAATATTGCTATGCATTGAGAGGGACGAAGACAAGAAAAATGCATACTTCCAGAAGAGATACTTTTAAACCAATAAATACAAAACCTATTGCAAGAATATTTCCTGATGGAAATATTGAAATAATCTCCGAGTATAACAAAAGAGGAAAAAACAATGAAAAAATTAAGGTTGATGCTGTTTTTGATAACAGAGTTGCTTTGATTAAATTTTATCCAGGACAGAATCCTAATATCTTGGACTATTACAGGAAAAAAGGTTATAGGGGAATTATAATTGAAATGACTGGTTTAGGGCATGTCTGCACAGAAGGAAAATTAAACTGGCTTCCCAAACTAAAAGAAGTAATTTCAAAAGGAATGTATATTTTTGCAGCTCCCCAGACTTTATATGGAAGATTAGACCCTTATGTTTATGCTCCTCAAAGAAAAATACTGGAAACAGGAGTTGTTTATCTGGAAGATATTTTGCCTGAAACAGCTTTGGTAAAATTAGGATTTGTGCTTGGACATCGTGAATGGAGGGGAAGTGTTGCTACTCGCACAAAAATGCTGGAAAATGTTGCAGGCGAGTTTAATAAAAGATTGGGCGAGGAGTTTTTGAGTTAAAATGGCAGAAGTTAAAGTTTTAATCGAAGGATATGCAAGAGAAGAAGGGGATGCAGAAGCAGCAAGTTGCACAACCACCTTAATCAAAGAAAACGATTTGAATATAATTGTTGATCCTGGAATGAATAGAGGATTATTATTGGAATCATTAAAGAAAGAGAAATTATCAATCAAAGACATTAATTATGTTATATTGACTCATACCCATATAGATCATTGTTTATTGGCAGGAATTTTCGAAAAGGCAATTATCCTTGATGACAGCAGCACATATACTTTTGATGGAAAAATTAAGGGACATGATGGCAAGGTTCCTGGAACAAATATAAAGATAATAAAAACTCCTGGACATGATCAATTTCATTGCTCTGTCGTTGTTGATACAAAAGATTTAGGGAAAGTTGTAGTAGCCGCTGATGTCTTTTGGTGGACAGATAATGAAGAACAAAAAACAGATAGAAAAAGCATTATGAACCATAAAGACCCTTATATGAAAAATGAAAAGCAATTGATGGAAAGTAGAAACAAAATTTTAGAGATTGCAGATTATATAATTCCAGGGCACGGAAAAATGTTTAAGGTTGAAAAATGAAAAACAAATTATTCTACCGGATTATTGGAATAATTATCTTGATAATAATCTTGATTGTTGTTTTTAGAGGAGATTTTGGTGAAAATTCAGGCGAGGATAATTGGATTAAAGAGGAATCATTGTCAGGATTGTTGATTAAAACCTAATCAATGATGGCTCGTTTGTCTTGGTGCTCAACAAACCTGCTAATTTTTATTGTTAATTTCAAAAAAGTAAGCGAGAAAATCAAGCAAGGCAGATTTTTGAGCATTATTAATAAAAACATCTTACAATTAAAGGTTTTATTTCAAAAAACCAATTCATCTCATTCTTCTTTCAATCTTGTCTAATTGTTTTTTTAATTGCTCTATTTCAAGCTCTGCTTTTTTATTAATCTTATAATCATATTCTGCCCTGACTCTGTCTCTTTGGGATTCTCTATTTTGAGACATTAATATTATTGGAGCAATAATCACTGTTATTATATTTAAAATAAGATTAAGGAAAATAAATGGATATGGGTCTGATTTATAAATGAATCCATATAAATTTATTATTACCCATAGAATTATGAATATTATTAAAAATAAAATAAATCCCCAGCTTCCTGCAAATTTAGCAAGAAAATCTTCTGTTTTTTGAATTATGCCCCATTTATGCCTGTTAATAGGATGTTTTTCTTCAGGTTTCATTTTTCCTCTTTTTTTGATAGACTATTACTACAATAATACTTATTAATTATTAGTTTATATAAGTTTTTATGAAATAAGTTGGTGATAGATTGAGTGCTTGGGTTATGTTGTAACCATATAGTAGATACAAATAGAAAGGTTTTTAAATAAAGGAGAATAGGGGTTTTTATGATAGCATCAACAGAATTAATAGATGAGATTGAGAAAAAAAGATTAAAAATCTTAGGCAATCCTAATTATTATTCAATGAATGCAAAAAGAATTGCTGAAGAATTAAGGCATATGGGGGATGTTCATTCTTATTGGTTAGAAACTCCTGAATTAAGAATGGAGATTTTAGAGCAGGAAGGAGTTGCAACACCTCAAGAATTAAAACAAAAAGCAAAAGAAGGAATCGTTAGAGTGAAAAGAGGGTGGAAGTTTTTAGATTCTCAAAAAACAAAAACCCCTTATTCTTATTTTACTCCAGAGGTAATTCTCCAAGTTGGACAATTTGTAGAACCTTACAAAAATCATAATGGATTTAGACAATCTTTTGTAAAATTTGGATTAGAACATGTTCCTTCAAGTCCGACAATAATCTTGCCAATGTTAAAAAATTTTTGTTCTGAAATGAGGGGTGTAGAAAGTTATCATCCTGTTGAGAGAGCTGCTTTGGCTCATTTGAATTTTGCTTCAATACAGCCTTTTGAAGATGGAAATAAAAGAACAGGGAGATTATTTCAGGATAGAGTTTTAAAAGATTATGGATTGCCTCCTGCTGTAGTGCCTTATGGAGAGAGGGCTGTTTATAGAGATGCATTAAAATATGCTTTAGCAGGACTTAGAACACACAATACTAAAAATATGAAGTCTTTTGTTGATTTTATTGGTGGAAAGGTTAATTCAGCATTGGATGATATTTTAGATGATTTAAATATAACTTAAATTTATTGACTAAAATGAGGAAATATTATATTCCTAAAATAATCCCCCTAGAAGATTTTGTCAGGGAAAGTTCTTTAAGATTCTTAACCCAGGTATGGAGAAATTTTGGAAGTTTTTCTTATCTTAGAAATCCTCCATATATGCGAAGAATAAATGGAGAAGATTATGCAGAAGATGGAAATCACAGATGTGTGTGGAAAATGATAAATGGAATATTAACTATAAATGCTGAAGAAGAGGCTATGGATGAATCAGTTGAAAGAGTTACATTGATAACTTCACAATCTGTAAGAGAAAGAGGAATAAATAGTTTTCACGATTTAGCAAAAAGAGTTAAGAATCCTGGGCAATATTCTCCTGAAGGGCCTGTAACTCATAGGATAACTAGGGAAGATTTGGCAAATCCTAAATATTTTTTAAGGGTCTAAAAAAATTTCTGTTGTCAAAAACCACAGGTCAAAGACCTGTGGCATGTTTATGCCACAGAAAAGTAGTTTTTGATCATGCTCCGAATTCCATATGCTATCTTTACCACATGTTATAAACATGTGGAATTCGGACATTATAAAATTTGAAATTTTTGTCTTTTCAAATCTCTAAAGATAAGAAAAGAGAACATTAAAAGATTTGAAAATAAAAGAACAAGTTTTTTATATTGGTATTCTTTGTTTTATTCATGGCAACTGAGATTAAATGCGGCCGTCTTTTTAGAAAAAAGATGGTGACAAAAAAATGACTGAGATTAAATGCGGTATTGAAATACATCAGCAGCTTGACACTCACAAGTTATTTTGCGAATGCCCCTCTATACTTAGAAATGATGAGCCTAAGCTGAAGATAAAAAGAAAACTGCATGCTGTTGCAGGTGAGGGCGGAGAAATTGATATTGCTGCTAAATATGAAGCAATTAGAGATAGAGAATTTACTTATTATGTTTATGATACTAATTGTTTAGTTGAACTTGATGAAGAGCCCCCTCATCTTATTAATAAAGAAGCTCTGAAAACTGCATTGCATATTGCTCTTTATCTGAATTGTGAGATTCTTCCTATAACGCAAATTATGAGAAAAACTGTTGTTGATGGAAGCAATACTTCTGGTTTTCAGAGAACTGTTTTAATTGCAAGAAATGGCTATGTTAATACTAAGCTTGGAAAAGTAGGAATTGAAGGAATTAATTTAGAAGAAGATGCTGCTAGGCCTTTTGGAGAAAGAGATGATGAAAAAGGGGATTCTAACACTAAGATTTTCAAGTTAGACAGATTAGGAATTCCTTTGATTGAAATTGGTACTGCTCCTGATATTAAAACGCCTGAACAGGCTAAGGAAGTTGCACTTTTTCTTGGAGATGTTCTTAGAAGCTGCAAAGTTAAAAGAGGAATTGGAACAATTAGACAGGACATTAATATTTCAATTTCAGGACATCCTCGTGTGGAGATTAAGGGTTTTCAGGATATAAAAATGTTTATCCCTGTAATTGAAAATGAAATTAAAAGACAGCAGGAGAATGTAATTAATAAAAAATTGAAGAGCGAGGTAAGAAATGCAAATATTGATAGAACAAGTTCATTTCTTCGTCCAATGCCTGGCGCAGACAGGATGTATCCTGAAACTGATTTGCCTCTTCTTCATATTTCAAGGGAAATAATCAATGAAGCCAAGAATACTCTTCCAAAGCTAAGAAGCGATGTCAGAGAAGAATACAGAGGAAAAGGACTTTCAGATGAAATGATAAAACTTCTTGGTCATGGAGATAAAATTGAAGAGTTTGAAGCATTGCTGAAAATAATCAATGAGCCTAATTTTATTGCAAAACTGCTTTTTATTTATCCTAAGGAAATTGCTTCGCATGAAAATATTGAAAATATTGATGATATTTTGAACTTGGATATTATTGAGAGTGTTGTGAGAGCTGTTGCTTCTGAAAAAATTTCCCAGGAAGATGTCAAGCATGTAATAGAGAAAATAGCTAAAGGAGAGAGTTTTGAAAATGCAATCAATATTGAGAAAGCAGATTTGAGTGATATTGAGTCAGAAATTGCAAAAATTGTTGCTGAGAAACCTGGGCTTAGTGTTGGGGGATATATGGGTTTAATTATGCAAAAGTTTAAGGGAAAGGTTAGCGGGAAGGATGTTGGCGAGATCCTAAAAAAATTATTAAAATAATTTTTTGGGACCATTAAAAATCCCAAAATATAAAGAGGATTTTTAAGGTATTGAATAGGTTGGTGAGGAAGTAATTATCATGAAAAAACCTAATAAAATAAAAAATAGTGAAGAAAAAGAAATATTAGAAGATAAAGATATGATGGCTCAGCTGAAAGAAAGTGAGAAAAATCATAAAAAAGATAAAATGTGGGAATTTAAATATTAAGTTTAGCGATTTCTGTTTTATTTCTAAAAATACTGATTAGTTTTAGAAAACTTTATATAGTTCTAAAATATAACTATTGTTATAAAATGAAACCGATTGTTCCAAAAAACTACCATAAATTATATATTGAGACTGGAAAACAAAGAATAATGGAAATTTTATTTAGATTTCCAGACAAAGAATTCAGCTTGTCTGAATTAGCTAAATTAGCAGGAGTAGCCAAGGCAAATATAGGGGGTATTCTGAATGAATTGCATAATTTAGGTTTCATTGAAATTACCAAACTTTCTAATTTATGGAGAGTCAAAGCAAATCAAACAAATTGGCATTTTATAAAATCTAAGATAGTTTATAATTTAAATTTTGTTTATCAGAGCGGTTTGGTGGAATTTCTTATTGAACATTTTAAAAATCCAAAAGCAATAGTTTTATTTGGCAGTTTTAGAAAAGGAGAAGATATAAGCAGTTCTGATATTGACATAGCAATTGAGAATGATGGGACTAAAAACTATGAAACTATCAGGCTTAGAGAATTATCTGAGTTTGAAAAATCTATTGAAAGAAAAATTCAGATACATCTTTTTAACAGAGAAAAAATAGATATTCATGTTTTTAATAATATTGCAAATGGAATTGTTTTATTTGGATTTTTGGAGGTTAAAAAATAATGGACAAAAATATGATTGAAACTTTAGTTAGAGCAAGAGCATTAAGATATAAACAAGTTGATAAAGAATTTATAAAATCCCTGCTTTCTACTTCTGAAAGAACATCTAATTTTGTTAAAACTCTTGAAATTGATGAAAAAAGTTCTGATGTTATTTTTTGAGAATTATATGAATCAGTAAGGCAATTAGGAGAAATAAGATGGAGATTGTTGGGCTATGAGCCTTTGAATCATGAAATATGTTTGGATGGTTTGATGGATTCAAATATAAAAGAAAAAACTCTATTAAATCATCTTTCAAGATTTAAAAAAATCAGGAATGATTTGAATTACAAAGGAGTAAGAGTAGAAGTTTCACAAGCAAGAGAAATTATTGATTTCTGGAATAAATGTGGTGATGAAATATTAGAATTGTTAAAAAAAGAGGTTTATTAACAAAAATTCAGCACAACTTATTTCTCTCTTCTTCTGCTCTCGGATCTTGCCAGTCTGATGAATGCTGAATAACAGCTCCTGTGAGAGGAATTATTGATTTGATTTCACTGCCTTGGCAGATAATTTCATTATCCTGGCAAAAATTAGATGAATTGCAGATTGCTTTTGTATGAGTATAGGTGTTTAATATTTCTGAATTTTCCTGCTGTTTTATTGCATTTGCTGTTATCGATTTGTTTAGAAAGAAAATGCCTGCCATGATTAAGATTATTATTGATACTAAAATTATTATTTTCATTATATTTTTCATGGATTTTAGAATACAGAAGAATTTTTAAATTATGCTTTTCTGAATTAATTTTCAATAGATAAGCTGTTTTTGTTACTTCTTTCAAATAACAACATATAGAAAAGTTTATAAACCTAAAATTTCTAAAGATTTTATGGCATTAAAACTAAATGCAACAAGAGAAGCATATAGAGAATTTTACGGCAGAAATGTAGAGCAAATGCCGAAATTAGTAGCCGATGGCAGAGTTCCTATGAATGTTGCTCAATTAATGCAAAGACGACTTGATGTTAGAAATTCTGATGCTGATATTAAAAGTTCTTATCTAGATAATTATTTTTATACTGGAGATGCAGTTGTTTATCATTCTGATGGCAGAGTAAAAATAGTTCTTGATTCTCAAACTTTAAGAGAAATTAATCTTCAAAGCCAATTATCAGCAGGAGCTTTGGTTTTAGCTGATGGAGTTTATGAAACTTTACAAGGTAAAGAATTTACTAGAAAAGAATCAGAAAAACATGTTGGAAATTCATTAACTAGAGAACAAGTAAAATCTAATCCTATCTGGAGAGATTTAGCAAGAGATACTGGATTACTTGCAGATTATACTGATTGTATTTTTGCTGAAGCAAAACAAAGATTCAATTATGATAAAAATATGGGAGTTTATCTTTCTGATAAACAAAAAGTTCCAACAATCCGGGCTTGGTGTGTCCGGAGGCTTGTCTATAGGTCTGATGCTTATGGCGGGTACGATCTTGATAATGATGATGGGCGCCTTGTCGGCATAGCGCCGGAGGCGCTGAGTGCGCCGGGTAAGGGTGCTTCAAATGTTAGAGCATATTCTATAGCTGATTTACAATCTTTTGATAGCACAATGAAAGGATTAGAAGCGATAGTTAGGCCTGAATTGTTAGAGCCATTTGCACAATTAAGAAAAAAACTTTAATTTAATTTCAATAATTTTTATAAACTCAATTATCTATCTTATTTTGTCCTAGTGACCGTAGTTGAAAAATTATGAAGAGGCTAGGTTATACGCACTTTCATGAAGGCAACTTTGTTGTTATAAAATACAACCATAACACCCAATGTCTTAAATTCATAAGAATTTGAGAGTCAGAGATTTTTAATCTCTGAATGTGAAGTGGTGGTGAAAAAATTAAAGTGGAAGAGCTACTTTGCCGGGCTTGGTATGTCAGGAGGCTTGACAATAGGTCTAATGCTAATGGCAGGAACAATCTTGATAATGATAATGGGCGCCTTGTCGGAATAACTCAGCTTTTACGAAAACTAGGACATTTTTTTAAAATCAAAAAAACAATGTGCCACCTACACCTCAAGGTTTGGGTTTGGAACAGGCACTTGTTTTTTGGATGACTTCAAAATTTTTCAGAAAATTTTGAATGTCACAGAAAATTCCTCTGAAAGAATTTTCTTGTGTTCAGAAATCCGAAACATATTCTAAAGGATGTGATTTAAACTATTGAGAATTTCTGACATAAGATTTCTTTTTCTTTGCTTTAACACTCGCCATTACACAATCAATCTCATCATAAGTTATACTCTCATCTTTCAATCTTTTTTTAATATCCCTCAATCTATCTTTTCTTGAATAAATTTTGCTTAAAATTTTGCATATCTTTTCTCTTGGTAAAACTTCCCAAACAGATATTTGCTTATGCTCTATAAGATTAATCAAATGTCCCCAAACAGTTGATTCTTTTACTCCTTGTTTAATTGCTATTTCTTTTATGCTAAGTCCATTCTTATAATTAAACAAAGTTTTTTGAACAGCAAACTGCAATTCGCTTTCTTTAACTTTTTGCATAAAATTATAATGTTTTTTCTTATTCCTTATTTTTTCATCTTTTAAGGGAAAAAATTTATTGAATTCTTTTATAATATAATTTCTATATTTGTAGGTATTTCCATGTATAGCATAATTCAACCACCCTTCTAATGATTCAACAACTTTTTCTCTTTTTAAAATTCCTTCATCAAATAAAATCTTTAGATGATTAAACTTTCTTTCAAAACTCTTTAAATTGCTTTTTCTTAATAATCTATGGTTAAAGAAAATCCTAAAACCTAAGAAGTTTATTCCACTATCTAATCTTAATACATGGGATTTGCTTGGATGTAATTCTATTTTGAGTTTTTCTTTTAGAAATAAATTGATTAATTGTTTCCATTCTTCAAGTTTTTCTTTATTTTCATGTAGAATAACAAAATCATCAACATATCTTATGTAATATTTAGCTCTTAGCTTATGTTTTACATATTGGTCAAGTTCATTAAGGTAGACATTGGCAAAGAATTGAGAAGTTAAATTTCCAAGAGGCATGCCTTTTTCGCATATAAAAGTGCTTCGCCCCCCCCCCCGCGAGAAGCATTTTTCAAAATTGTTTCAATCAGCCAAACAACATTCTCGTCTTTAATCTTCTTTTTTATTATATCTAATAAAATATCGTGATTAATTTCTTCAAAATAATGTTTAATGTCTGCTTTAAGGATATAACAAACTCTCGTGTTATTTTTTGATACTTTCCTTTTAAATTCATCAAACCTCTTTAACGCCTTATGAGCTCCTTTGCCTATTTGATTTGCATAAGAATCATAAATAAATGACTTTTCAATTACAGGAACAATAATATTGCATAATGCATGATGAACAACTCTATCCCTAAAGGCAGATTTTGTAATTTTTCTTGTTTTTGGGTCTCGTAAAATAAAAGTTTTTTGAATACAAGGGCAATAACTTTTATTGATTAACTCATTTTGTATTTTTAATAAATTATTTTCTAAATCTGTCTTAAATCTTTTTACATATCTTCTTTTATTCTTTTTCTTTTTAGCTCTGTTAAATGCTAAAAGAAGATTTTCATAGGAGTGAATCTTATTGTACATAGTTTTTATTCTATTGTTTATCTATAAAAATATTGGGATTTTCTACAAAACAGAAATAACTTACACTTCTGAAGTTTAATTAAAATATTGGTATTGTCAATTATTGAGTTATGTAGAGGTGAAAAAATCGCTTATGCATGTATCACAAAACTACAGGTTTATTGTACTACTGATTAGAAAAAATATTTGTCTGACAGAGTCGGCAAATATTAAGTTCTTTGGAAACGTAATAAATTTAATTCATCACAAGACTTAAAAAACCTTATTCTGTAATATTCTCATGGACATATCAAAAAGAACTTATATCAAGGACGCATTTTCAATGAAGGCAAGTTCATCTTCTAAAAAAGATGAAGGTCACAGAGAAGTTGAACTCTATGGATGGGTGCATGATATTAGAGATTTATCTAAGATAAGATTCATTGTTCTTAGAGATATTTCTGGAAGAATACAAATATGCGGTATAAAAGGAGAAACTTCTGATAAGATTTTTGAATTAATGACAAGTGTTCCAAGGGAAAGTGTTATTCATGTGAGGGGAAAATTAAAAGATTCAAAGCAAGCACCTGGTGGAAAAGAATTAAACCCAAGTGAGATTGAGATTATATCTATTGCACAGCATCCTCTTCCAATTGATGTTTCAGACCATTCTAAAACCGAATTGCCTAAAAGACTGGATTTTAGATTTTTGGATATGCATCGTGAAAGAACACAGGCTGTTTTTAAGATTCAAAATGAAATCTCAAATGCTTTTAGAGAGCATTTTTATAAAAAAGGATTTATAGAGATGCAGCCTCCCTGCATTATTTCAGCTGCTTCTGAAGGCGGAACTGATTTATTTCCTGTTCAGTATTTTGAAAAAAAAGCATATCTTGCGCAATCACCTCAGTTGTATAAGCAGATGCTTGCTTGTTCTATGGAAAAAACATTCATGATAACTCCTGTCTGGAGAGCTGAAAAGCACAATACTCCAAGGCATATTAATGAAATAAGGCAGATGGATATTGAGGTTGCATTTATGGACCAGATGCAGATTATGAAAGAACAGGAAGAAGTTGTAAAATATATGATTAAAAGAGTAATTGAAAACTGCAAACAGGAACTAGATTATCTTGGAATTAAACTAAAAATACCTAATGCTGTTTATCTTCATTATGAAGATGCAATTAAAAAAGTTGGTGGAAAAGTTGGAGAGGATTTTACACCTGAAGAAGAAAGAAAACTTTGTGATATGTATCCTGGAGATTTGATTTTCACATATTCCTGGCCAAGTTCAATCAAGCCTTTCTATATAATGCCCAAAGACGGGAAAAAAGATGCAAAAGAAAGCTGTGGATTTGATGCATTATACGGAGGAGTTGAAATAAGTTCAGGTGGACAGAGAATTCATCTACCTGAATTATTAATTGAGAGATTAAAAGCCAAGAAATTAAATCCCAAGAACTTTGAAAGTTATATTGATAGTTTTAGATATGGTGCTCCTATGCATGCTGGCTGGAGTATTGGATTGGAAAGATTAACACAAATAATCTGTGGTTTAGATAATGTCAAGGAAGCCACAATGTTTCCAAGAGATAGAGATAGGCTGACGCCGTAATTCTTGAATTATAAATTTTGGTAATGTAAATGATTAGAAGTTATGTATCAGATGCTTTTGCTTTGTGAATAGAAAGATTTATAAATATCTTACTATTATTTATGTGTATGAATATTAGTAAGGAAGATTTGCTTAGAATAAATCAGGGATTTGGTGGTAATCTTAGAAGTGGCTCTAGTATAGATTATGCTATTGATATTCAGAATAATAACAAACTAGGAGATTATAAGAAATTAGCTTACATATTAAGAGCAATACTTGTTGATCATCCTTTTTCAGATGGAAATAAGAGAACAGCAATGTTTCTTGCATTTTCATTTGCAGAAGAAAATAAAAAACAAATTAATAGGGATTTATTGCTTGAACAGGTAATTTCAATTGCTAAGAATAACATAACTGAAATAAGAAATATTGAATGGAGAATGAAAAATGCAATTCGATAAAAAAACAATTAATAGAATAATGAAGAAATATAAAGATATGTTTGAGGCTCTTGAAAACTATGATAAAACAAGAGAGCTGCCTTCTCAAAGAAAGAGAATAGACATAACTTTGTCAGTGAGAACTATCAATAAATTAAAAAGCATTAAAGAAAACACTGGAAAAAGTATTTCAAGAATAATTGAAGAGAGGATTGAGAAGTGCTGAATTTTAATTAAGTCCTTTTGGAGTAGATCTGTAAAAAGAAACAATGTCTAATCTTTTTTCTTCAGCCTTTATGGGCTTTCCTGTTTCATCTGTTCTTGCAACTCTTACAATGCCGGTTGAAAAAGTATAAGAATTAGCAATTCTTTCTAAGTCAATTCCGCAGTTTCTAACTTCTGCGATAACTCTTCTTAAAACTTCTTCTTCTGCTAATGATTTTCCATCAACTATATCTTGATGATATAGATAAGGACCTCTAACTAAAACAGGTGTAACTGGGTTGTTATCAAGTGTATATTCTCCTGTTGAATTTTGTTTTAGTTTTTGCATGTTTATGAATTAATAGTATTAAACCCTCGAAGAGCCAGTTTCTTACAAAGAGTAAGTCTTTGCTCTTCTGGGGACTCAGAAATCTTTTGGATTTCTGGGACTCCAATTCTTGCGAATTGAAGTAAAGAGGTGATATTATATATAGCATCCTGAAGTTTATAAATCTTTCTATTGTTGTATCTTTTAAGTAACAACAGAAAAGGTTTTTAAACCTAAAAGAGATATAATTAACATGGAATATGATAGTAATGGAAAATTAAACAGTGATGTGCACCCTTCTAGGTGGACAGTTAGAATAGCTAATAGTTCTTTTTATA
>JBBSYU010000048.1:0-5067 GCA_038045105.1 Nanobdellota archaeon
GGGTGCTCAGAAATCTTTGATTTCTGACATGTGGTGGCACATTGTTTTTTTGATATTGATATATTGGAATTAAACATACTCTATGAGTTATGGCATTTGTTGATTGGAGAAATATCATTTTTATGATGCGCTGATAAACATCTTAATCTTATCTTACATAACTTCTTTTACATAACTTCTCTATTATTTATATTACTGATATATTTTTAATTGAACTCTTAATTGGGCTCATATTTTTAATCGCGAGATTAATTGAATCAAGCGCTTCATCCAGGGAAATTCCATAGTTTAACTCAATCTTCCTTACTAATGCTGAAATTTCCTCATTTACATTTACTATTCTTTGCTTTTCAAATTTCTGCTTTTGAAACCTCTCATATCTTGCTTTTAATAATATTCTTTTATCCATATTTATCTATTATGCATGTTTTTTTGTATCTTTAAGCTTATGCATAGTCTAAAATATACTCTTTTTTTATTTTATTATTGATTATGTTTTAATTTTATTTTTTAGTACGCTGTTTTTTATCACCACTTAATAATTACACCAGCACAATAATGCTTAAAAAGGGTGAATTTCTGGTATTTTCATATATCTGCTATTACTAGAAGTTGATGAAATTAATAGAATTGGAAATGATATGAGAGCATGATATGAAGAGAGTGATATAAAATATCACAAAATGGAAAACAAGACAGGAAAAATATTAGGGGCATTGTGTGCATTATTCATAATTGCAATGCTTGTTGCATCAGGGCCTGCACAGGCTTTTACTCTTAATATAAAGGTTGATAAATCAAAAGTTTCAATTGGTGAGAAGATTGTTTTTAATGCAGGCATTGATATTAATTCAAATGAGAGAGTAAAAATTGATGAGATTGTTTTGGAAATAAAAGGAAATGAAAATGTTTCCTGCAGATTTAATGCAGATGGAAGCATTATTTCAGGGTGCAAGGGAATTTTAATAAAAAAACTAGATTCATCAACACCTTCTTATGGATATAACTCTGGAAATTATTCTGGTTATGGATATAATTTTGGATATGGCTATGGTTATGAAACAAGTCTTTTATATGAAATAACACTTTATACTGACCAGTATTCAATAGGAAGCTATGCAACAAACTTGAAATTAATTGCTGGAGACAGCAAAACAGAATTTTTAAAATCAGGGCCTGGTTTTAAGATAAACTCAAAATCATCATCTTCAGAAAGTTCTTATTCTTCTAATAATATAAATACCGGAGTTTGCCCTATTAGCGGATGGGAATGCGCTGGCTGGAGCAGATGCAATGATGGAAAAGAAACAAGAATATGTCTTCCAGTATCAAATTGTTACATAGCTACAATGCCTGAAGAGACAAGAGAATGCGTTATTCAGATACAATCTGGATTAAGAGATAATAATTATGATGCTATTGCAGGAACTATTGCTCTTAATGGAAACAGCAGAAACAGTGGGAATGATAATAATTCAAATCAAAATAAAAATACCAGCATGAGTGTCAATGGAATAATGGCAAATTTCTTAACTGGAATAACAGGGGCTGTAATTGTTAGTGCTCCAAAACAAAGTTTAGTTGCATTATGGGTTGCTGTGATATTTGTTGCTTTTTTGGTTGGAGTGTTAATTGCAATGATTCTTGTTAAATCAGTCAGAAGGGCAAGAAGAATAAGAAGAATGAGAGAATTGAACAGGATAATGTACAGGCCTCAGACACAATAGGGTTTTTGAGATTTTATTGGTAATGTGAAAACTTTAAATTATTAGAATTGTCAATAACTTAAGACATGAAGCATCTGTTGATTTGTTATGGCATCTGATTCATATTTCTTGCTGCTCATCCATAACTCATCATGTTTATACATTACTGATATTTTTATTGGATTTTTTTAAGGGTGGCTTTATAATCTTATTGAGATTATTCTTTAGTGATAGTTTTTTGTTTTTGAATTTTGCTTTAGTTATTCATTAATTTCGCTTTTAGCTTTTACCACTATTCATTGATGACTAGAATTTAAATATAAGTGTGTATATTATAATTATAGAATAAATAAAATTTATAGATTTAAAATTTATAGATTTCACAAAAAGAAAAAAGAAGGCCAAAAAAAGAGATGAAAAAAGAGAAGACTTTAAGCAAGATAATTTCAATAATAATAAGCATATTCGTTCTTGTAATGATTATTATCTCAGGCCCTGCTGAAGCATTTACACTAAATCTAAATTCTAACAAAACAAGCGTTCTCAAGGGTGAAAAAATTATTTTTACAGCTTCTGTTGATATTAATTCAAATGAAAGGCTTCCTGTCGATAAATTAATTCTGGAATTAACTGAAGTTTCCGGGATTGAAAATGTTTCATGTGAATTCAATGTTAATGCAAGCATTATTTCAGGATGCAAGGGAATCAAAATAAAGAGATTAAATTCCAGCAGTTTTGGATATGGTTATCAGCAGGGAGAATATAGCAATTATGGATATGATTTTGGGTATGGCTATGGTTATGAAACAGGAAAATTAAGTTATGAAATAACTCTTTCAACAGAGAACTACATTGCTGGGAAATACAATACAAATCTTAAAACATTTATTGGAGAAAATGTTTTTGAAAAAAAAGGGGAGGATATATTCATAGTTCAGGAGTTTGGGATAAACGTAATATCTCCTGAAGAAAAAAATTATAACCTAGAAAAAATTCCAATAAAAGTGATTGTTGGCCAGAAAGCCAAAAAAATAGAATATATTGATTTTAATGACATTAATTCTGTATGGAGAAAATTATGCGAAGAGTGCAGTGAATTTGGATTTGACAAGGAATTTATTGAAAAATTCAAGGAAAACAAGAACAGCATTTCAATAAGAGCAATAAATTACAGCGGAGCAATTGTAAAAAAAGACATAGTATTTTTTGTTGACAGCAATAAACCAATAATCAAGAGAATAGAGCATGTTAAAGATTCATTTGCAAAAGAGGATGAGTTTTTCATAAGATACAGTGAAGAGAATCTGAAAAATATAACACTATTTTATGGAAAAGATAAAATAACAAAAACTAATAAGCAGTGTCCTCCTGGAAAATTAAAAGAATGCAAGTTTGAAGTTAATCTGTCTAAATATAATGGACAAAAAATAGATTATTGGTTTAAGGTTGAAGATTCTGTTAATTTTGAATCTTCAGAAAAAATAAAAATATCTGTGGATACTGTAAGCCCTGTTCTTAAAATAAACAGCCCTGTTAATACAACTTATAATTCAAAACTGATAAAATTCAGCGTTAGTGCCAGTGAAAATTCCACTATTGAGTATATTAATTTACTGGATAAGAATCCTGAATGGCAAAAATTATGCAGTGGCTGCAATGAATATGGTGTTTCCAGCAAAAAACAAAAATATTTTTCAGAGGGGAAAAATAGTTTAATGATAAGAGCCAGTGACAGAGCTGGAAATATTGACATAAAAGAAGTTAGTTTTATAGTTAAGGTATAGATGGAATATTTACTTTTTGGAATTATGGCTGATTTATTAGTTATGGCTTCTGTTGATTGAGCTATGTGATTGTTTCTCTCAAATCTACTATTCTACTCATCTTCATAACTTAATGTTACTCTTATATGACTCATTTAGATTTTTACATTACTGATATACTTATTGGAATTGTCAATAACTTGAAGAGTTTATTAGTTAATTGATTAAGATAGGTATAAGTTTGTATAATTATTTAAACTATAAAATCCCCCATATTACTATGAAAAAAGACAAGATTATAATCTACAAAAGAGAATATAAAAAATTAAAGATACCTAAAAAAATTGACTTTGAATTAATAACACAATTCAAAAAAAGTCTGAAAGATTTAAAAGAGGGAAGAATAAGAAGAGTTGCTTAATCTCTTCATAACACCCTCTTAATTTATTATATTACCAATATTTTTCATCTAAACCAAGTAACTACTGGAATTATACTAATGGATATATACTTTTTGCCATAGTATTGCTTATAAATGAATTTAACAATCATTTTATATTGATTATATATAAATTAGGCATATAAAAAAATACACAATACATTGTTTATATTTAATTTAATGAAAGGAGGTAAAAAGAGATGATAAAAGAAATATTAGTAATTGTTTTGCTTCTAACAGCTATGCCAATTGTAATTGCAGCTGGTACAGGCGGAAGCACAGGAGGCACAATCGGAGTTGAAGAATTCGAACCACTGGTTTTCCAGTGCGGCAATAGAGTTCTTATAGACGATGATGTACAGCCTTGGAGAATTACAAATAGTATTTATCCTGGAGTTTGCAGTAACGTTGCTTATAGTAATGTTGCTTATATAACACAAGTAACTTGTGTAGCAAATGGAATTTGTAGAGCTACTGCATATGCAAATCAAGCAAGTTGTGAAGCTGCTGGGGGGAGAATCTGGGTTAATGGAATTTGTATTGACCCTAACTTTCCAAGTCAGTCAAGTTGTACAACTGCGGGAGGAAATTGGGTTCCAAATACATGGACACCTACAAGTGCTATGATAGAAAGAAACCAACAATATTTATTTGATGGTGAAAGATACCAAGTTGATGTTCTTGTTTTTGATAAAAACAAAATACAAGATGATATGGTTGACTTAGTATTAGAAGGAGAAGAAAGAAATTGCGAGGTTCAATGTGTTGATGGCACATGTGAATTAGCAAATTGTGAGCCATTTCTTGGCACTAGAACAGTAAATTGTGTTGAAACTACAATAAGCGATATCACACCTTGCAATGCAAGAATTGATGAAGAAGAAATAACTGAATTTGATGACAAAACAATGCAGGCATATACTTGCAGTGTTGATATTCTTGACTCTGAACACATGTATGGAACTTACTGGTTAGGTGTAAGAGCTACAAGCGGTTTAACAGATGCAGAAGGTGAATATGATGAAATCGCTAGATGGTTTATCAATCCTATAATATCTTTAAGTGTTGATGGAGACTTAGATTTTACAGATGTAAGACCTGGAACTGCTTCATATAGCACTGTTTTATTAGAAAACACTGCTGAAGGAGGAGTTCTTTT
>JBBSYU010000049.1:0-6524 GCA_038045105.1 Nanobdellota archaeon
CAATAACAAAATTACAAAAATATCAGTATCATAAATGACTTATAAGTTATGTCGTCTGTTGATAAAAATGTTATTCATACTTTTCTTGCCTAATTAACATCTTAATCTCCTCACAAACATCTCATCAGTTTTCACATTATTAATATTCTTAATATAAAAAGTCCCTTAATATTATCAAAAAATTACATATTAATATTTCTATGTTCAGTTAATTCGTTTATGTTCATTCCTCTTAAGAATGTTCTAAGTGCAGCCTGCTCTTGAGGAGTTCCAGGTTGATAAATAACTCTTCCTCCTGCAATAATCTGGTTAGGAGTTATTTGAACACTTTGTCCATAGGAAATCCTATTTGAATTAAGAGCATTGATTATTGGCTGAAATCTTTGAATAAACTCTTGTTTTCCAGAACTCATGCTTCCAAGCAAAGACAAGCTATCACTTACTTCAGTCTGTCTATAATCAACTCCATTTTCTTTTGCAACATTTGTCAGCATAGTTAACCGACTTGCAGAGTTTGAAAATCCAGAAGTATCTCCACCAAAACTAGAAAGCATGTCTCCATACTGTTTATCTAAATTTTGTTGTAAAGAATCTCCAATCTGAGATAATTCAAAAGGCCTTTGCTGCGCCATTTCATTTGCTTTTCTATTTGCTATTCTATTGATTATTCTGCCAATAAAAAATCTTCCTGGAAGAGGGCCCCAGGCAGTATTTGGCTTGTAGGTTATTTCTACTTTTGAATTTGGATTATCAGCAATATCTCCGCTGACTCCTGCATTAATTACATTATAAACAGTATTAAATGGCACTGAAATAGAACCAATAATAGGTATCCCTCCTTTAGTTACAGTAGCAGTTCCCCAGCCAGAATCTGCAATTCTAGTATCTTTAATATCATAAATCCTGTATCCTCCACCAAGATTCTGAACAGTATATGTTTGTCCAGGAACATCTTTATTTATTAAAAGTCCAATTTGGAAAGAACCTCCAAGAGAGCCAGTTGCAATTTTTGTTCCACTTGTTGTAAATTCTGTAACAGGTGTTTGATAATTATTGTAATTATATACTTTAATACTACTGCTTCCAGTTGGATTTGCAATTATAGCATTAAGATTTGAATTTGTTTCAACAACAAGCCCTTCTCCCTGTGCAATAACTTCTCCAGTTGCTTTGTTAATTCTCAATACAGATCCTGTTCCATAATCAGTCTGAAAATTATTAAAATTATTTATATAATCTTTTTTAATTTCTTCTAAAAAGTTTTTCCCTATTACCTTGCCCTGAGCATCTGTAATTAACTTATCTACTTCAGAACCGAGATTTTCTGGAATTTTTCCAAGATCAAGAGGAACTTTTGGTCCAGTTGGATTTTTGCTGTCAACAAGAGTTATTCCACTTAATTGTGATTTAATATAATCAGCAACTCTTGTTCCAGTACTTTTAGAATTAGTGCCTGTATTTGAGCTTAAAACATTAGAAATTGAATCTCCAAAATCTTTACTATCAAGATAATCATTAAATAATTTTTTTAAATCTTCAGGAGTAGTTTTTCCAAAGCCTAAAATAGTCCTGGAAATTTCAGAATCAAGATTTTCAAGTAAAGGACTTGATCTAATATATTCTCTTAAATAATTTGATAATGCAGTCTTATCACTTGAAGCAATAGCATTTATATTATCTGGATTATCAAAAAAACTTCTTAATGTGCTTCCAGCAACAGCAGTTAAATCTCTGCTTAATTGAGCTCCATCATCAGGAGTAAGACTTGGCAAACCATAGCTTATAAGACCCTGAACACGAGACTCAATAGTTTTTTGAAGAGCTATTTTTGCTTCATCTAATCTATTCTGGAAAGTTGTAGAGCCTGCAGATTCCTGAATACTTTTAAATATAGCATCTGCAATATCTGCTTCTTTAGTTGGACTCTTTCCAAGAGCTTTGTCAATTAATTCTGCCTGAGAAATTATTGCCTGGGCACCAGCTTTTTTGTCTCCTCTTAAAAAAGCATTTGCAATACTGTTTTCAACAATATCAATTTTAGTGAATTTTCCAGAAGGAGCATATACTATTGCAGCCCCTCCATAAATCCTTGCATTCTGTGCTTCTTTTAATTCTCCATATCCATTATATCTTAATATGGCTTCAGAACTTCCTTTTATCCAAGATTCTCCAGATACAATTACTTTACCATCAAATCCAGTTGTTACAACTGTTGCTGTTCCTCTTGTCTTGATTTCAGGATTTCCATTTGAATCATAAAAAATCTCCATTTCATCAATCTCTCCTGTTTTTGTATTTCCAAATAAAACATTTAATTGATTGGAAAAACCAAGTCCATTAGGATCACTTCCTCCAGAAGTTATTTCTTTTTCAGCAAATTGCTGAATTTCTTTTCCATTTAATTGCTGTAAAATCTTTTCAACATCAATACCCTGTATAACTTTATTTTCTGTAAAAGTTTTTTTTAGATTTTCAATTGTACTTCTTAAATTGGAATTTTCAATTGTAAATGTCTTTTTTTCACCATTAACTAAATAAGTCACATCAAATTTTCCATCTTTATTTATTTTAATGCTCTGTATTCCATCAGACATTTTTGAACCAATAGGAATTCCATCAGGCCCAATTAATTCTCCATTCTGCCCAATTGTCCCTTTAGAAAAAATTATAGTCCTTATGCCTCCGCCATATCTTGTTCTAAAATCAATTTTAAATTTATTTATGCTTTTTTCCCCTTCTTTGGCAGTTGTCAGTTCTATTTTTTTTGTCCATCTTGGAATCTTGTCAAAATCAATCCATGCTTCAAATTTTCCAGGTTCATCAGGTTTGGGAATCCCAAGCTTGCTTCCTTCAAAAACCAAATCTTTTATTTTATCTTTGGGAATATTGACTCCTTCAAATATGCTCCCTTTTAAATTGTATGTTTTAATTTTTTCTTTGGCAAGTTCAGTCAAGAGTTTATTATGCTCATCCCCTCCTGTTTCTGCAAGATGCTGCAAAATTTTACCTTTGACAAGATTAGGAATTATTTGCCCATTTGCGTCTTTTGAAAAAAATCCTTCAATTAATTTTTTTCTCCCAGCATCATCTTTCCAACTGCTGTCAAATCCTTCAAAAAAAGCTTTTTTTTCTGCCTCATTATTAAAAAAACTTTCAGCAGTTTCTGCATCAATTCCAGACAAGTCTAAAACATTTTGTCCGTATTTTTTAGCCTGTTCTATATCCTTAAGCTGCTCAGGAGTAAGTTTACCAGAATCCTGTCCTGAAACATGAATCATTAAACTGCTTATCAACATAATTAATAATAAGAATATAAACATAAACTCTAATTTAAGATAACCCCTATTCCCTCTCTTTTTTATCATTTAAAATAAAAGATTTAAGACTTTATAAACTTTTAAGGATTATTTGTTATTCTATAATAAGAGTAACAAAACGAAAACTTTATTATAAAAAAGATTATCTTTATTCATGTAATTACTACCCAAATCTTTTTTGATTAAATATTATAATATTACAATATACGAACATTTAAATAGTTAATATATTATATTTTACTATGGAAATAAAAACACAATTAAAAACAATGGGTGGAAGTTTAGGAATAAACACTGCAATTCCAAAGAGTTTCATAATCGAAAATAATTTATCAAAAGATCAAGAAATAACAATAGAAATAAAAGCGCCAAATAAGGCAGGAGTTTTATTTGGATTATTTAGAGATTGGAAAATATCTGCAAAAGAATTGCATAAAGAGACTGATAAAGGGTGGAAAGATGATTGATTATTTTTTTGATAGTTACGCTTTAATAGAAATTATACTTGGTAATATCAAATATGATAATTACAAGAACTGTTCTTTTATTTTTACAAAATTAAATCTATCAGAAGTTTTTTATTCATTTCTGCTAAAAGATGAATCAAAGGCAGATTTAATATTAAAATCCTATAAAGATAATGTTGTTGAATTTTCTGTAGATATAATAGAAAAAGCAATGAAATTTAGATTGAAGAATAAAAAAATGGATTTATCGTATGCTGATTGCATAGGCTATATTTATGCTTGTGAAAATAATCTGAAATTCCTGACAGGTGATGAAAAATTCAAGGATATGGATAATGTTGAATTTGTGAAAAAATAAGTTACCATTTTAAACTATAAAGTAATAAATTTTCTATCCATAAAACTTAACAGAAAAATTTATATAATCTTCATTGTTATAATCATTACAATGAGAATAGACATAAATGAATATATTGTTGCAGACAGCGAAATCTGTCATGGAAAACCCACTTTCAAAGGCACGAGAATCATGGTCTGGCAGATCCTTGAAATGCTTGAAGCAGGAGTCCCTGTTGATGAAATCATAACAAGTTTTATTACACCACTTACAAAAAAGCATATCAAAGCAGCTTTGCAATTTGCTGCTCAACTCGCTGAGAGAGAATTCAGATTGATTTCCGCATAAAATGAAATTTTTATTAGATGAAAATGTTAAAAAGAGATTATTAATATTTTTAAAATCTTGTGATTGTGATGTAACATTCAAGCAAAAAGGACTATCTAATGGTAATTTAGCTGAATTTTCTAATTCAGAGCATAGAGTATTTGTAACTAACGACAATGATTTTCTTGAATGTACTAAAAAAGACATATTTTCCATTATATTTTTAAAAGTTCCACAAGATAATGAAGACTTACTCATATCATCATTTTCAAAATTACTTAAAGAAATCAAACCAGAAGATTTCAAAGGAAAATTAATAACAATATATGAAAATAAATTTGAAATATCTGAATTAGGATAAATTTTTACTCTTTGCCATACTTAATCATAATATAACAATAGCCAATAATTCCAAAAGCAGAGTATTGAATTTGGCTCTCATTTTGTAACCCCTAAATAGTCACAACAAACCAAAAGATTTATATACTTATAATCCCTAACCATTCTATAGAAAAATGGCAAACGAAACACTATCACAAAAAGTATTGTTTGAAACATCTTCTGAAAAAACAAAAGGCCTTCCAAGATTTGTAAAAGTGCCTTTAGTAACTTTGGGTATATTAGGAGCCGGGCTTGTAACATGGCTTAGCTTAGGAAACTATACTACTCACAGACTTAATAGAGATTTTTATGAAAAACAAGCTCAGGTTCAAAAAGAAAGACAAGAATATGTTCTGAAAATTGCAAAAGATGAACAAGAAAAACAAAGTGTAATGCAACAAATAGTAGATAATCTTTCTTATGGTGGTTTAAAAGAAAGTGAAAGAAAATTCATAGATAATTACAGAAAAGAACATTCTGAAAAAGAATAATTATTTCTTAGTTGTTTTAGGAGGAACTTTTATTAACCATTTTTCAATTAACCCTGTTCCAGTTTGACTATCCCATGCTCCTTGATCTAAACCTTTAAAAAATATAGAATCTGGATTATACATAAGTTTTGCCCAAGATTCAGTTGCTAATCCAAATCTTCCACTTCCCATCTGAGATTCAAATGCATATTTAGTCATACCAAGCCCATATTTAACTCCACGAGTAGATAAATATTTTTTAATAAACATAGTTGTATCAGCTCCTTTTAAATCTAAATCAGGCAGTCTCAAAACAGCTTCTAAAGCATCCTTTCCTAAATCTTCATTAAAAGTTTGTTTTCCTGCAGAAGTAGTAGTTAGGGTTGCAGTGATTGGAACAGATAATCCACGCTTATCGCCAGATATAACTATTAAAGAATTTTTGCTAATTTCAAAAGACAATTTCGATAAATCAATATTACTCATATCTTTTGCAGAACTTGTAATAGCTTTTTCAAAAACATTTATTATCTCAGGTTTCAAAGTGTATTCCTGTCCTTCAAATTTAAAAGAATAAGCTCCTGCTGCAAATTTTCCAGTAGCTAATAAATTTCCAACTGCAGTTCCTAATTTATTTTCTTTTACATATTGCTCAAATTCTGAAGCAGGTATGGTTATACCTTCAACATCAAGCCCTGCATTTATTTTTAATTTAAGACTATCTTTTTTTAATGATTCTTGAATCATAGTTTCTCTCTGATCAGAACTTGCTTCAGTTGCAGATTTTACAACATTAAAATCTTCTTCACTCATGATCAAACTGCCAGAAGGAGACATTGATAATTTCAAATCAGAGTTACCTATCTTAACTGGTAAGACAACTGCTCCAGCTTTTCCTCCAAGATAAACTGTTTGTCTTTCCCCATTATCCTTAAAAACAAGTTTCCCGCTATCATCTTTTACAAGGGCATATTTTTTTATAATTTGATTATCAGAAAGCTGGTCAATAAATGGGATTTCTACTTTTCCTTCATAAGGAGTTGTTTCTGTCCTTGTAACTCCATTAGCATTAAAAGAAATTATATTTTTGTCAGTCTGTATCTTAAAATCACCTGCATCATGGACTTTTAATATATCTGGACTCTTCAATAATTCAGCATATCCCTTTCCTCCAATATCTATCTGATTTCCATTTCTTGCATAAAAATTCTCAAAATATTTTTCA
>JBBSYU010000050.1:0-7262 GCA_038045105.1 Nanobdellota archaeon
AAAAGACAGAAATTTTTCCTCGAAAATTTCTGCTTTTCCTAATAAGTCAAGGCGCCAACGAGGAAATTTCAGCGTCCTTGACTATAATGAAAAAGAAATCAAAAAATTGTTAAATAATGAATTAGACAAGTTCTACAAATCAAAGTCAGCTGAAAGCTTTATATTAAGAGGCATAAAAAATCCAATTAAAATTGAGGTTGGAAAATTAGATGAGTGGAAACTAAAAAGAAGCATAATAAGTGAAGGGATTGTATTATATGGAAGATACAAAGAACTTCCCAAAGGCATAGAAAAATTATTTTATTTTAATATAAAGCCCATAAAGAATATTGCAAAAAGAAACAAGATAATCAGGAATTTATTTGGAAGAAAAGAAGAGAATTATAATAATGAAGGAATAATAAACAAGTTTAAAGGAACCAAGCTGACATCAACATCCTTTTTAATACCTAATGAATATCTTAAAGAAATTATTGATTTATTTTCAAAAGAAAAGATTGATTATAGTTTTTTTGAGGTTTGGAAAGAGAAGGTTTAGAGAACTTTAAAACAACTTTTTCTGTTTTTCATCATTAATTTTTGCAACATTCTTGAATGTGCTCCATGAATGCCTGAATATCTCGGGATATTTTTTCCAGTTTTCTTTTAAAAATTTCTTTGTTGTTTCATTTGCAGGATAACCAGGACCAACATCTCCATATTTCTTTTTTATTTTATCCATTTCTTCTTCCCTGCGAACTTTTGCAATTATTGATGCTGCAGAGCAGACAGGATAATTAACATCTGCTTTATGCTCAACAATTAACTTGATGTCTTTTAATTCTTTTTTTAGAAGATTTTTTAAATGCTCTGTATATTTTTTGCAATTTGGAGAAGGGCAGTCAATAATTGCAATATCTGGGGAAAAATAATTAATTAATTCTGCCTGATGTTTTGCCTCCAGCCAGTTTAAATTCATATTCTTATCACAAGATTCAACAGCTTCATCAATTTCTTTTGGAGAAACTTCAATTATTTTAAATTCAGAATGAGCCTGAATCATATGATTTAATTCAATTCTTTTTTTATGCTGAAGCAACTTTGAATCTTTCACAGCACCTAGTTCAGCTTCTTTTCCATCATGAATCATTACTCCTGCTATTATCATCGGTCCGATAACAGGGCCCTTTCCCGCTTCATCTATCCCTAGTATTTTTACCATTTTTATTTAAATAACCATAATTTCATTATTTATAGATATTTTCCTCCAGCTTTTATCCTTATCCCTCTCAACAAGATTTAGATTATTTAATTCATTAAGCCTTCTAAAAGAACTTCTTGAACAAACTTTGAACTTTTTTGCAAAATCAGATGTCCTTCTTGGTTCTGTCAAATATAATAGATATTCTTTTTTTATCTTTGAGATTATAACTAAATTAGGATTATTTGTCCAATAATCTATACTCCCTACTCTAAAATTTTTTACTTTGCCTTGTTTTTTTAAATCTATTAAAATCTCTTGAATTCTTGCAAAACTTCTATTGAATCTTTTCATTAACTCCCTTGCACTTAAGGGTTTATTTAATAATAAAAAGATATTATCTTTTAAATAATTATTTTCATAATGATCTTGTTTAAACTCATGATATACTCTCCAAAATCTTTTTTTCTTCTCAGGATGTAAGTCTGCTAATTTTAATTCGGCAAAAATGTCCCAATTAATCTTTCCATAGATTATATAACTTCTCTCATCAGATCGAAATTTAAACTTTTTAATTTTTAAATTCTTTAATATTGACTCTACTAGCGTATTTTTTTCTTTTTGTGCTATTCTTAATCCTCTTGAATTGTGACTACCTTCTTTTATATTACCTTCTCCTGCAAAGAAACCCCTTAGAATATAATTATATAACTCTTCATTATTTATAATATTTTCTACAATTTTCTTCCATTCTTTAAGATATTCCACAGATGCTAATCTTAGAATACAATAAGGTTTTCTTGCTCTTTTATCATTATAATAATTTACTATACTACAAAAATCAACATCAATCTTTTCATGATTATTTGAATATACATAAATTCTTATTCTGTCCTTTTTATCTTCAAATAGCTTACAAAGTACTTTATAAAATAATTCAACAAGAGGAACACAATTATTTGTAAAGGTTATTTCAGATTTAGTTTTTCTATCCCCTTCAGCTAACCATAATCCAACGCATTCTGCTATTTCATTCTCAGGTAATTTTTCCATTAAATTTAGAATACTTCAATATTTATAAACTTTTGGAAGAGGTAATGTTATGGGCCCTTAATAATCTCTCTTCATCAATGCCAAGAATTTTTGTCATGTTCTCTCTAAACCTCTCATGCCTTTTCTCAAAATATAGGTAATATTAAATTCAGGAAGATCCCACCATTTATATTTATATTGTTTTTCTGGAATTGTTTCTCTTTCTATTCTATAATCTCTTGGATTAAGGCCCATTCTTTCTAATTCCTGATCTGGATGTTTTGTTAGATTTGCCCTTTCACTTGAACGAAACATATACTGAATACCCCATGAATTTCTTCCTGTTGTTTGCCAAACTTCTGTTCCTGCTTCAATTATATCAAAAGAAACAACTAAAAGTCTATTGATTCCTTTTATTAAATTTTTTTCAAGATCATTTCCACTAAACTGTGATACTCCTCTTTTTTTATGCTGCCATAAAAAGAAATAAACTTCTGGAGATGATAATGGAAATTCTGATTCGAGTAATTTTCTATAATGTTCTATTTGTTTAGGTTTAATTTTATGATGATCTGAGGAAATGCTTGCTTTTGATTCATAAGCCTGGTCTCTTTCCCAATTTAAAATATCTGGATTTCCTATTTCTGAATCATTAGTACCATTTCTTGATGTTTCGCCTCCAAAAATTTCAGCTGTTAATCCTACAAATAGTCTTCCTACTTTTTCTCTTACTTCTTCTCCAACCATAATTATTAAATAATAAAACAGTTTAAAAGCATTTAGATTTAAGACAGATACAGTTAACTTTATAAGCATTTTTTGGTTGAATTTTATATAGATAAGTGTTAGCAATAACCACTTATCTTCAAGTTCTTCTGAAAGAACTTGAACACTCAGGAATTTTTATAAAAATTCCTGATTATCCAAATTGTTTTTTAAACAATTTGAATATAGCGGGGTAGAGCAGCCTGGAGTGCTCGCCGGGCCCATAACCCGGAGGTCGGTGGTTCAAATCCACCCCTCGCTATTTTAATATTTCTTTCAGAAATATTATTTATTTTGGGTGGATTTTTCAAATACTTCAATTCGTGAGAATTGAATGTTGCCAAAAATTTAGAAAAATTTTTGAGCACCAACCACGCTATTTTTGATAAGAGCTAAGTGGATTTGAATTGTTCAAATCCTGTTCGCTATTTTTATTTTGTTCTAGTAGCAAATCTAAAATATAAATATTTAAAAATCAGGTGATACTACACTAAAGATGAGAAATATGTTAGATAGAAAGAAGCTACTTGAATGGTTAATTATACAAGCAGGAATGGGTGCTGGAGTTTCTGATTATGTTTTAGCTAGAGAATCTTCTATTGCAGGAAATGGACAGGTATTAGGTGTTGTTTCTGGTGTTGCACTTAATGAAATATTAGTGAGAAGACTTCAGAAAGGAGATCCGAGTGGAAAAATAAGATATGCATTGAGCAAATTTCCAGACCAAGAAATTGCAGAAGGAATCATTGATAAATATTTTATTGAAAATGGGAAAGCTTTAGAAAAAAGATTTCATAGCTCACCATTTCCAGTTTTTAACCAGAATAGTGATAGGGTTTTAACTTTAAACAATGATTTAGAAAAATTAATTGTTGCTGCAAATTTTGTAGAGGTATTTTTAGCTAAAGAGGGGCATGATAATCCAGTAGGAATAAATTATCTTTACAAAATCCAGTGGCCCTTTTTGCCTTCTGTATATGGTGCAATGCTTGCAGGAGTTAATGCTACTTTAATTGGTGCTGGTTTTCCATGTAAATTTTCAAAAGTTTTAGATAAATTTTCTGTTGGAGAAAATGCAACAATCCAGATAAAAGTTGCAGGAACTGAAGATCCTTATTTTATTAGATTTGATCCAAAAAATATTTTTGATAATTGTCCTGAATTATCAAGACCATTTTTTATTGGTATTGAAGGAAACCATATGGGAGCAAAAGGAGTTCCTGATGCAGATGCATATGTTTTTGAAGAATATACTGGTGGAGGACATTCTATGCCTTGCAGAAGTGGAGAGTTAACAGATAGAGGAGAACCAAAATATGGTGAAAAAGATGAAATGGACTTTGCTAAATTAAAAAGGATTCTTGATACTAATGAAACAGCTAATGGTTATAGACAACCATTTTGGCGTGCTGGGGGTTATGCAGGAAAATTAAAAACTGCACAAAAAGAAGGAGCTGTTGGAGTGCAGGCAGGCGTATTATTTGAATTCGGACGAGAATCAGGACTAAATCCAGAATTAAGAGAAAGAGGAATAGATGCAATTATGAATGGAGCAATTGTATTCAAAGATCCAAGGGTATCTGCAAGTGGATTTCCATTCAATGTTCTTCAGGTTAATGGAACACTATCAGAAAGACAATTATATGAAGCAAGAACTCGAATATGTGCCCTTGGTTATCTTGCTGAACCTTATTTAGATGGTGATCAAGTACGTCTACGTTGTCCAGGAGAAAAAGTAGAAGATTTTGTAAGAAAAGGAGGAAGAATTGAAGACACAATCGGAAGAGGATGTCTTTGCAGTTCATTAATGGCTGTTATTGATCTTGCTTCACCTGGAGAATTATCTTTGCTTACTGCTGCATCTGATCTCTCGTGTGTAAAATCTGTTATTGAAAGACACGGAAGAGATTATGGGATGAGTGAGGGAATTGATTATATAAAGAATCCCTACTAATCAAAAAGAGAAATTCTTATAAACTCTATTTTTAATTTTTAAATATGGAAAGAAGAATCGCAATTACAGGAAGAGGGGTAACATTACCCTTTGCTAATAATACTCCAGATAATGTTAAAGTTATGATGGATAATTTGTATCGGGGAGTTAGTTCTGTTGAAAATGTTGCCCCAAGATTAGAATTTTTAAAAGATTATTATAGTCAGTTAGGATCTTTATTTCCTGAGGATTATAAATTTAATGCTGCGAGAATTGGAATTCATCCAAAAGAAGTTAAAAGGTTAGGGCCTTCAGTTCAATATTCTTTTGAAGCAGGCAATGATGCTATAGTTCAATCAGGTTTTTTAAATGGAATAGAAGATGAAGAAAGAGAAAGAGTAGGAGTCATAATTGGACATGGATTATGTGGAATTATTGAAGTTGAGAAACAGTATAAAAGATTATTAAAAGATGGGATTTCAAAAGTAAATTTAAATTTATGTTTGAAAGCTCTACCAGATTCATCTCCTGGGTTTATGTCAATACATTACGGATTACATGGACCTAATTTTTCAGTATCAACTGCATGTGCATCTTCAGATACTGCAATTAGACTTGGTGCAAGCAGTATTAAAAGTGGAGAAATTGATGTTGGTATTTGTGGTGGAACTGTTGAATCTGCTTCAGCAATGATATATGCTAGTTTTGGTCAAATGGGTGCAAATTCAGGAACAAAAGATGATCCTAAAAAAGCATCACGACCTTATGATAGAGATAGAGATGGTTTTGTTATTGGAGAGGGAGCTGGAATGATTGTTTTAGAAGAAATGGAACATGCAAAAGCAAGAGGAACAACAATTTATGGAGAATTATTAGGTTGGTGTGGAAATTCTGATGCAAATCATGTAACAGCACCAAGATTAGATGCTGAATATATTTCAAGAGCCATGAGGGGGGCAATGAGAATGGCAAGAGTTAATCCAGAACAGATTGCATATATTAATGCTCATGGCACTTCAACACCAAATAATGACGGGGTTGAAACTTTAGGAATAAAAAAAGCATTTGGAGAAAGGGCTTATCAAATTCCTATTAGTTCAACAAAATCAATGATAGGACATACATTAAGTTCGTGTGGTGTTTTAGGAGTTATAGTTGCACTTGAAAGTGCAAGACTTGGGCTTGCTCATCAAACATTAAACTTAGATAATCCTGATATTGATGAAAGTTGTCATAAGGGTCAAAAAGGTTGGGAAAATTTTTTACCTTGTGATTTAGATTATATAAGAGAAGGACCTAGAAAATTAGACTCAAAAATTGTAATGGCAAATGCATTTGGATTTCTAGGACATAATGAATCCTTGATTGTTATGGGATATTAATTGATATAGCTTACGTTTCTGAAGTCATTTTAATCATTGGTATCTGAATGTAAGATAAGTTGTGTGAATATGAGAGAGAATTAATTGTATCTCCCACTCTTTGCAATAACTCCAAATAATCTTTTGTGTATATTACCAATACTCCTGTAAAATAAATTCAGAGTAAATTTTAATTAGATTTAAATAAAAGGCATTTACAAAATCAAAAATTAAGATAGATAAATTATTTTTTATATATTTTCTAATTTTTATTGGTATTATATATAACTTAAGACATGAGGCATTAGTTGATTTGTTTTGGCTTCTGATTTTTGTTGTTTAATTCTCATTTCTCGCTACTCATAAACATATCTTTTGAAGTTTTGATATTACCAATTTTTTTATTGATATCATATTCATTTTAAATAATAAGAATATCCAAAATCTTTCAACAGAAACCTTAATAAATCAACATATATATTGCAGTATATGGCAAACGGAAAAAATCATGGAAAGATAAAGAATAAATTAAGAAAAGTTAAAGATAAAATAAAAAAAGCAGAAAAAGAAATAAAAGATGAAATAATTTTAAATGTTCCAAACTCAGTAACTCTTTTGAGATTATTTTTGATGTTTATTTTTGTTTATATGCTTTTTATGAATTATTCAAAGATTTCTCTTGTTGTTGTTTTTGGTATTGCTGCTCTTACTGACTGGTTTGATGGTTTCTTGGCAAGAAAATTAAACCAGAAAACCAAGATAGGAGCAAGATTAGACCAAGTAATTGACAGGGTTTTTACAGGATGCATATTTTTTGCGCTGATTATTTTCCTTGTTTTTAACAGCAAAGTAACTACTCAAAATATCTTTGTTCTTTCTCCAACAAATATATTCCTGCTTTTGTTCTTATCAGTTTCAAGAGAAATAATTGGATTGCGATATTGTATAGTTAACGTCACATTTATATAGTTGTCTTGCCTTTTTTAATCAA
>JBBSYU010000051.1:0-7945 GCA_038045105.1 Nanobdellota archaeon
TTAAAAACTTTAAATATGTTACTAAAATAAGTTTGAAGAATTCTCATAGGAGTAATGTAATAAATTAAGAGTTATGTTATGAGGAGATTAAGTTATTAATAAAAAGCAAGAAATAAGAATAAGAAACCCTCGCTTATCAACAGCTGTCTCATATCTTAATTTATATACAATACCAATATGAAATAATATTCAGGCGCAGACCCGAGGGCTTGCTTCAAAACTCTTAAAAAGTTACCTTAAAGCATTCTCAACTTTGCTACCCTTAAAGCATCTTAACTCATGTTTAGGGCTGCTTCGATCAAGACCTGACCCATTTCGCAAAAGCAAGATCAATGAGGACAAAATCTCAACGTTTGCGCTAAGACTTTTTAACAGTGATGTCACTCACCCTCTTGCAGCCTGCATAAAGCTCGCTTGCAAATTGGGAAGAGCTAACTCCCAGGCCTATCTGCAAGTTAGCTAGGAATATAAGGTATTTAAAGGTTATAGCAAGATTTATAAATACCAATAAATTGGTTTATATAAACCAAATATTTGGTTAATGAATACCTAAATCTTCAAATCGTAAGATTTGAATGAGTTAAAAATTTTAAAGAAATTTTTAAAAATAGAACTTAAAATGTTAACAGAAAGTCAACTTAAAATATTTGAACCAATAACAAAAAACATACTTAAAGAGTATTCTATTAAAGAAATAAAACAAGCTTCTGGTGAAAAATCAAATAATGCGATAGCTCTTGCCTTAAAAAAATTTAAAGAGGAAAATATAGTCAAAGAAAGAAGAGTTGGAAGGTCTTTGCTCTATATACTCAACACAGATAATGAATTAGTTTTTAATTATATTCAATTAATAAATACAAAAAAGATTCCTAAATCTGCTTTAAGAGCAATAGAAAGTATTAAAGAAGAAGTTGAAAAATATACCTCATTTTTTTCTATTGTTATTTTTGGCTCTTATGCAATAGGAAAGCAAACAAAAGATTCTGATTTAGATGTAGCTGTTTTTATTGAAGAAGAAAGCAAAAAAAAGCAGATAGAAACTGCAATAAAATCATCAGAGCTTAAAACTCCATTAAACATTCATGGTCATGTAATTTCTAAAGATGAATTTTTAGAGATGTTAAAGGTAGATGATGAAAATTTAGGTAAACAGATAGCAAGGAAACACTTATCAATTTACAATTCTCATATCTTTTATTCATTATTAAAAAGAGGAATAAAAAATGGATTCAGATACTAAATTATACTTAGAAAGAGCAGAGAATGAATTAAGGCTTGCAGAAATAATAATGCAGTTAAGCATCAATCCAAGTATTCAAAATAATATCCCTGAAATAAGCAAGACTGACACTTATTTTAGTTCTGTTATATCTCATGCATATTATTCTATTTTCTATACAGCAAAGGCATATTTGATTATGAAAGGAATAACAACCAAAGTTCCCAATGAACATAAGAAAACTTATAATCAATTCAAAAAATTAGTTTCACAAGGGATTATTGATAAAGAATTGTTAAGATTATATGAAGAAGTTTTAGTAAAAGCAGAAAAATTGCTTGGAATTTTTAAAGTTGAAAAGAAAAAAAGAGGCGAATTTACTTACCAAAGAATAGCTCAAGCAAATCTTGAGCCTGCAAAAGAAAGTTTAGGAAATGCAAAAACTTTCTTAAAACATATTTATGATCTTTGTAATAATTAGATTTTGTTGATTATATTGCGAGGGGTAGGAAAGTTCGCAAAAGTATTTTCTTATTTAATATAATTACTAAAAATCCTTTTGCTCATCGAACATACTTAGCACTATAAATATGTCTGGATTTCACCGACTATCTAGGTTTGAATATTACCAGAGGTTTATTTTTCTTTTAGAAAAATAAAATCTGCGGGAGGTAGGATTCGAACCTACGTAGGCACTAAGCACACAGGATCTTAAGTCCTGCCCCTTTGACCACTCGGGAACCCCCGCTTAATAAAACCAAATAATATCAATTTAAAAAAGCTTTGTTTTAGATAAATTACTTAGAATTAATAAAGTTGAATCTTTTCAAACTTCGTATAAGGAAAGATTTTTAATTTTTAGTAAGAGTAATAATCTATTGAAATATGCAGTGAGATGTGGTAGATAGAGATGGAATGCAAAATCGCTTGATGAAACGTTTTACATAGCTGATAAAGTCTATTGAACTACCAATAAAAAATAAAAATTGTCTGGACAATGGACGACAATTTTTTGTTACCCTTTATAGAATAGTAAATAAATTTTTCTATTTTTAGATTCAAGCCGCCTTTATCTTAGCTTTCTCTGCCCATTTATCTTTTTTCTGGCAATCAGCACAAACAAAAATAAATTCTGCTTTTTTATTTAATCCAAGCACTTTTAGCATAGTTCCCTTAATCTTCCCAAATTTCTCAAAAATACCCTTATTGCAAATTACACACCTTTTTGACATGCTAGTAAAAATAATTAATAGGTTAAATAGTTTTTGATATGCTGATTCTGGTAATGTAAATGCCTTATAAGTTATGCAAATGAGATGATTAAGCGATTGATGAGATATTTAAACAACTGATGAATTGCTAACCATAACATCCAAGATTATAGGCTATCAATAAAATAAAGAAATTTGGTTATCAAAGATTCCAAATTTTATAAATCCTCAACTTTTATAAATCTCCTTCTCTTACTCATTCCATGTTCAAACAGCAAATAATAGAAATATTGTCAAAGCAAACACGCCTAAAAAAAGAGGAGCTTGCAAATCTAATTGAAATTCCTCCAAATCCAGAACTAGGGGATTATGCATTTCCCTGCTTCATTCTTTCAAAAAGAGAAAAGAAAGCACCAAATATTATCGCAGAGCATTTTGCAAAACAAATTAAACCAACAAAGGAGATTGAAAAGATAACTTCAACAGGCCCTTATCTTAATTTTTTTATCAATAAAAAATTACTAGCTGAAAAGATAATTGATATAAATTCTAATTTTGGAAAGGAAAACATAGGAAAGAAGAAAACCATCTGCATTGACTTTTCACAGCCAAATTTAGGAAAGCCCATGCATGTTGGCCATATTCGTTCAACAATTATAGGAGATTCTCTGATGAGAATATATGATTTTTTGAACTATAATCCTGTTGGGATAAATTATTTAGGAGATATTGGCTTGCATATAGGAAAATTAATTGTTGCATATGAATTATGGCTGGATAAAAAAGCACTTGCAAAAGACCCTGTAAAAGAATTATTAAGATTATATGTAAAATTTTGCACAGAAGAAAAATCAGAAGTCCAGGAAGGAATGGATCCAGATGAAGAATTCGCAGATAATGAGTGGACAAATAAGGCAAAAGAAAAACTAAGATTATTGGAATTAGGTGATAAAAAAGCTCATAAAATATGGGAAGATATTCAGAAATCTTCCCTGGATGGATTTAAAAAAGTTTATGATTTATTGAATGTAAGTTTTCATGACTGGAAAGGGCAAAGTCATTTTTCTGATAAAGGAAAAGAAATTGTAATGAATGCCTTGAAAAAAGGCATTGCAAAAAGAGAGGATGATGGAGCTGTTTATGTTCAGCTGGATAAAAATAATCCTGAATCAAAAAAATACATTTTAAGGAGCAATCAAACAGCATCTTACATAACTCAGGATTTAGGAGCAGCAGTTGAAAGGAAAAAGAAATATAAGTTTGATAAAATGATTTATGTTGTAGATTTTAGGCAGGAAGATCATTTTAAAGCTCTTTTCACAATTTTAAGAATGCTTGGCTATGATTTTGTAAACCAAATGCATCATTTGAAGTTTGGAACAGTAAAATTCGGAACAGAAATTCAGGCAACAAGAATGGGAAATATAATTCTCTTGGAAGATGTTTTGGCAAAAACAATTGAAAAAGCAAAGCAGGAAATTAAAAAGAGAAAAACTAAAGGAGATGCAACCAAGGTTGGAGTTGGAGCAGTCAAATATATTATTCTAAAGAACGAGCCAATTAAAGATGTAAGTTTCAGTTGGGAGCAAGCAATGAGTTTTGAAGGAAACACAGGCCCTTATCTCCAATACAGTTACGCAAGGGCAAGTTCAATAATAAGAAAAGCAAAAACCAAAAATTTCAATAAGAGTTATTGGAATGCAAAATCAAAATTAGCAAGAGATTTAGTAAGAGAAGAATTTATCTTAGTAAAAAAAATATCTGATTTCCCAGAAATAATTCAAGCAGCAGGAGATAAAATGAATCCTGCTTTAATTGCTAATTACTCTCACGAATTAGCGCAGATTTTCAATGAATTTTATCATAATTGTCCTGTAATTAATAAAGATGATAAAGACAAATCAGAAGAAGCCTTTCGTCTAAGGCTGGTAGATAGCTTCAGAACAACTCTGAAGAATAGCCTGCATCTTCTTGGAATTGAAGTTATGGAAGAGATGTGAGTTTTTTTGTTACTTCTATTAACATAATAAAACAGAAACATTTATAAATAAGATATATCTTACTTATAAGAATAAACTTATTGGAGGTTAAAAAATGACTGATAAAATAGAAATCGCAACAGTAAGCTCAAGAGGGCAAATTTGTATTCCTAATGATATAAGGGAAGAAATGGGGATAAAAGAAGGCTCAAAGGTTTTGTTTGCATTAACAGGAGACTCATTAATAATGAAAAGAGTTAACATGCAGACTTTTGCAGAAGTAACAAAGCCATTTAAAGAAGCTGCAAAAAAAGCCGGTTTAAAAGAATCTGATGTTCCGGATATGGTACACAGATTCAGAGCAGAAAATAGAGCAAAAAATAAAGAACAATAGAATTTCCAGTATTTTTAATTTTTTTACTTAAAACAAAAATTATAAAATGAAAATAACAACAGACACTAATGTATTAATATCTTCAACATTCTGGTCAGGAGATTCAGATAGAATTTTAGAAAAAGTTGAGAATAAAGAAATTGAATTAGTTCTTTCTAAAGAAATAATTGAAGAATTTTCAAAAGTTTTAGAGTATAAGGAAATAAAAGATAAAATAAAAGATAAAAATCTTGAAATGAAAAGAACTGTAGAAAAAATTATTTCTTTGTCAACCATCATTGTACCTTCATTAAAATTTAATGAAATTAATGAAGATCCAAGCGACAATATTATTTTAGATTGTGCAGTTGAGGGAAATGTTGATTTTATTCTATCGCAAGATAAACATCTTTTGAATTTAAAAGAATTTAGAGGAATAAAAATAATAAATCCTGCTGATTTTTTAAATCTTCAGTTTGTAAAAACTGAATGAGTTAAAAATTTATTGAAGAAATTTTTAAACAAAATATTTAAAACTCTCTTTCTTCATTTTTCCATTATGGAAAAATCATTTATATCAAAATTAAGGAGAGATGTAGATTTATTTTTCCTTTCAATCAACAATCTTCAAACCATCAATTCTTGAAAAATGTTTTTTATTGTTAGTTTTTATTGAAATATTTTCAGCGAGAGCTATAGCTCCAATAAAAAGATCCCTCATATCAATCATCTGTCCTTGTTTCTCTAAATCAACCCTCAATTTTCCAGCTTCCTTTGCTGAATCTTGGGTAAATCCAAATATTTTTATTGTGTTCAAAAAATTTTCCAGCTCATAGATTTTTTCCTCTGAATCGAATGCTTTGTATGAACCCGTATATAATTCAAAGACATTGATAATAGTTGTTGCAAAAATAATCTTATTTTTATTTTCATTAAACCATTTGATAGTATCTTGATTTTTTCTGAAAAAATCAATGATTATATTTGAATCTATAAGGATGGTATTTTCCATTTTCCCCATCCTTTTCTCAAATCTTTTTTTAATTTTTCAGCTTCTTCATCAGTCATGTCTTCCCAAATTCCTGCAAAATCCATTATGTCCTTTTTTTCTTTCATATTGCATTTTTTTAATGATTCAATTGCATTGTCAAATGTAACAAGTTTTCCATGTTCATTTTGCATATCTGAAGCTATTCTCAAAAGCCATCTATAATTCTCTTGACTTATTTTAATTGTTTTGCTTTCCATTTTCCGAAATTTGCTTTTAATCCTATTTTGCAAATGAGGAATTGAAAATCTTTGATTTTCATATTCCACTAAGTTACTTAGTAACTTGGTGTATTTAAATCTTTCTATTTTATAAGAAATAACTATGTTATTCATAATATTATTAAAGAAAAAACAAAGTTAATAAGTGATTAAATGGGTTAGATGCAAATTTTAAAATTCCATTGCATCTTCTTGGAATTGAAACAATGGATGAGATGTAATTTTGCAGATCATAATACTTTATCTAATAATCCACTAACTTGAGAAGCTTGTTCTCCTGCTTGAGTTTCAGAAAATGGGATAGGTACCCCATATTCTCTTTTTACTTCTTCCATGACATCTCTGCCAATTGTAACCGCTTCCCCAGCTCTTTTTAAAAATTCATTAGCATTTAGATATTGAGGTGATACCATTATTTAAACAATAATAACATCTTTAAATACATTATTATAATAAAAAGATTATGAACAATTTCATCTATATCGAAACCTATGGCTGCAGTGCAAACCAGAACAATTCAGAAATCATAAAAGGCTTGTTAATGCAGTCAAATTATCAAATAACAAATAATCCAGACATAGCAGATATTCTTATTATTAACACCTGTATTGTCAAGGGCAAGACAGAAACAAAAATCAAAAGGAGAATACAAGATATAAGCAAGATTTATCCAAATAAATTGCTAATCATCTCAGGCTGCATGCCAGAGACAGATAAAAATTCATTAATGAAAATTAATCCAAAACTTCTTTTGCTTGGAATTAATCATACAAAAGATATTGTAAAATTAATTAACGATTTTAGAGACAATCAATTAGATGAGGATAAAACAAATTTTTATCTCTCAAAACAAAAAGAAGAAAAAATATTTTGCCCTAAAATTCCAAATAATAAATTAATTTCAATTATTCAAATTTCTGAGGGTTGTAGGGGAGATTGTAGTTATTGCAAAGTAAAACAAGTAAAAGGAGCATTATTTTCCTATTCCTCGGATAAAATCCTGAATCAAACAAAAAGTGATTTAAGTCAGGGCGCAAAAGAAATCTGGATTACATCTCAGGATAATGCATCCTATGGTTTAGACAGAGGAAAAAACCAATTAATAGAATTATTAAATCAAATCCTCTCCTTAAAACACAACTTTAAATTAAGATTAGGAATGATGAATCTTAATCATCTCTATCCTATATTAAATGAGATGATTGAAATCTACAAAAACAAAAAAATCTACAAGTTTCTTCATATCCCAATCCAGTCAGCATCAAATAATATTCTTAAGGACATGAATCGTCCTTACAAAATTGAAATAGCAGAAGAAATAATAAATAAATTCAAAAAACAATTCCCAGACATTACAATAGCAACAGACATTATTACAGGTTATCCAACAGAAACAGAACAGGACCATAAACAAAACATTGAATTCATAAATGAATTCAAGCCAGATGTTTTTAATTTAAGTAAATTTTCAAGTCATAAGCAAACAAAAGCAGGCAAACTCCAGCCATTGGACAAAAACATCATAAACAAAAGAGCAGGAGAATTAATGGAATTGCATAGAAAAACAGCAATGCAAAACAAGCAAAAATTCAAAGATAAAACAATAAATGTATTCATAAACAAGAAAACAAACCTGCCCTATGTTTACAGGGCAAGAGATGACAATTATAATATTGTTTTAATAAAATCAAATGATAAATCAATCTTAGGTAAAAACCTTGATGTTAAAATCAAACAAATAGGTGTTTATCATATGATTGGAGAAATAATAAAATAAACATATCTTTCTGAAGTTCTTTAATGTATTGGTAATATGTATTTACTTGCCTTTATGAAGCCACTATAAATTACCTGACTCTGTCGAGGTAATTCTTCTTTTTTATTGGTATCTTAA
>JBBSYU010000052.1:0-3734 GCA_038045105.1 Nanobdellota archaeon
CTTATCAGATACCTGGCAAAATCGAGGAGATGACGATAAGGTTACAGTATCTTTTTATAGAAAAGTTTATATAGTTTAGATTATTAATA
Source organism: Nanobdellota archaeon (assembly GCA_038045105.1). GTDB lineage: Archaea > Nanobdellota > Nanobdellia > Pacearchaeales > GW2011-AR1 > ARS1285. The sequence continues at coordinate 90 of JBBSYU010000052.1, forward strand.
CTAAAGTGTTTCAGACAAGTCGTTAAACTAAACGAACTCGGAATTTTCTTTGTATTTTTTGTTATATTAAATTGTTTTATAATTTTTGATTTCATTGTGCAAGTCTCCTTAAATTAAGTTCGCCTCTATGAGCTTCAAATTCAAATTGCAATCTTCTTCTGGTATCATCAATCCAAACCCTGTCTTCTAATCCCAGACCATCCAAATCAGTTTCAATTTTTTCTCTTTGTTTTTTAGTTAAATAAATAAATAATACTGGTAATTCTCCTTGATGTTTAGGAATATTTGGAGTTTCTCTAGATTTATGCTTAAAACAATCTATTTTTCTTTCCTTTAGTAATTCAATTAAATGAGGCACTAATCCTTCAATCTGCCCAAATGTTCTATGAATTTTATACTTTCCAATATATAATCCATAATCTGTAAATAGTCCTAGAGGGGTATATTCAGTCCAATAATTTCCTTCTGAAGGTTCTATTCTAACTAACCTTCCAGCAAGATAATCTTTTATTTTTCCCATCTTATGCAGCCCCCACTTGTTTAGTCTCTACTCTAAACCCTTTAACATGTTTTTCTTCTCTTGAATTTCTCTTTCCACTTTCTCTCTTGGTTCTTGCAAAATTTCTTAATGTTTCATAAGAATATCTTTCTAAGACAGATGAAATTTCTTTAAAACCATATCTCTCGGCTAAACTCATTAATTCTTCTAAATCAGTTATATCTCCATCCTGAGAATCAATCATCTTCAGGATTTCTTCTTCCAGCTTTCTTTTTATAGTTTTCCTGACTAGTTCAGAAACCTCTGATGCATTCCCAGTTTTTATCTGGCTTTTTATTTCCTCTAAAACTTGATTGCTCATCTCCTTCTCCCATCATATTCCAGTTCAGCCATTTCATTTAATTCATCAACCTCTCGTTGAGCATTAATAATGTCAATTAATGTAAAAGCAGTGTCATAAACAGAATCAGGATCAGATGATCTATGAGCCAGTGCATTAATTACTCCTCCAAGAACTTCATTTCCCCCTAAATGTTCTTCTAGTTCTCTCTTAAATCTCTGAAACTCTTTTTCAGGACTGTATCTGCGATTATGAGTATCAACAACTCCCCAGTCAATTTTAGGTATTTTATCAAATGGCATTTCATTTTCCCACCTCTTAATTTCAAATTTTATTTATTTTTATGATTGTAATTTGAAATTATTCGTCACCTCACATATAGTTTCTTTCTTCCCCAGGGTTCTTTTCCTCAAAGAACTATTGTTCTTTGGGGGGTTAGAAAACCTATGAAGGTTTTCTCACCTAAAGAAAGAAGGCTGTCTTATTTTATCACACCAGGTATGATTTATAAACCTTACTATTTGTTACCCTTTTAAAATGATAGTATAATTAGATTTAAATAGTGCAGAGATTTGTAGTTTCTGTAAACTTTAAATAGATACATTTTTTAGTTTAATATAAATAAACCTTATTAGTAATGTAAAAACTGATGAGTTATTGATGAGAGATTAAAATGTGTAAGAATAAAAACTGATAATCCTCTTAATCAACAAAAGCCATAACTTATAAAGCATATGCATTACAAATATAGTAAATCAATAAATACATAAAATAAATAAAATGGCAAAAGAAAAAAATAATCCTGAAAAAACAGAAAAAACTAAAGAACAAGCTAAGGAGCATGAAAAGCCTGCTTATGAATCATCTTTAGACGACAGAAGATATCAGAATCCTGATATCAAAGGCAAGATGCCTAATGCACCAACTCCTGAGCAGGAAAAAGAAATGCAGAAAGTCCGTGAGAAACTGGAAGACTTGAAAAAATCCATTCTTCAAAAATACAAGGAAACAGGGGCAATAGGAATAATTCCTCCTCAGGCAGCGGATATTTTTGATGATGAAAATGAATTAACAGAGGCTGAAAAAAAGGAAAAGCCAATGCATCTTCTTGTTATAATGGAAGATTCTCAGGAAAAAGAATTCAATAATATCAAGGCAGAAATATTAAAAAAAATAAAAGAATCAGGACAGAAAATCTGGCTGAATTTATTCTTAGAAAAAGATTTATGGGAAATTTGCCTTGACTCCAAGTATGATGTCATAGAAGCAATTGGAATGGCTTTTCCATTGCATGACAAGGGTATTTTAGGAGCATTAAGAGTTGCCCAGATTCACAAGTCATTGTGCTTGAAAAAATTTGAAAAATATGTTTACTCTTATGTAATCTGGGGAAGCCTTCCAAGAGGAGAAGTTCAGAAAACAAGTGATGTTGATGTTGGAGTTATTATAGATGACACAGATGTAAAAAGAATGCCAAGGCTGGAATTAAAAGAAAAATTAAGAAATATTATTTATTCTTATGTTATGCAGGCAGAAGAGCTTGCAGGAGTTAAAAACAAATTATCTCCGAATATTTATTTACTAACTGAATTCTGGGAAGGTGTTAAAGATGCAAATCCTATTTTTTACACTTTCCTAAGAGACGGTGTTCCTTTTTATGACAGGGGAGGATTCTTGCCCTGGAAATTATTATTAAGAATGGGAAAAATAAAACCATCTCCAGAATCAATTGACATGTTTATGTCAATGGGAGATAAAACTTCAGATATTGTAAAAAGGAGATTACTAGACATTGTTATAGGTGATATTTATTGGGGAGTTATAACTCCTGCCCAGGCAATGCTTATGTTGTATGGATTGCCTCCTCCAAATGTAAAAGAAACAGTATCTGAATTCAAAAGAGTTTTTGTTGAAAGAGAAAATATGGTTGAAAAGAAATACGCAGATATTTTAGAGGAAATTGCAATAAAATATTATAAAGGTTATGAGCATGGAAAAGTCAAAGAAGTTTCTGGAAAAGAAGTTGACAAACTGCTTAAGGATTCAGAGGATTTCCTGAAAAGACTTAAAGAATTAAGAAAAGATATTGAAAAAAAGATGCAGAAAAAGACTTTTGAAGAAATTTATGAAAATGTCTTTAAAATTTTAAAATCATTGTTCGGAGAAAAATCAGAACAGGAATTAATAAAGCAGTATGAAAAAGAAATAATCAATAAAGCAAAAGGAAATCCAAAATATTTTCATACTTTAAATGAGCTTCTGACAATAAAAAAGGAATACAAAACCAAAAAAGCACCTACAAAATACACATTTGAAAATCTTAGAAAAGATTCTGTTTATCTTATTGAAGATATGATTGAATATGCCCAGAGAAAAGAACTGGGACTATTAGAGAAAACAAAAATAATCCTTAGTTTCAATAACAAGCACGCTGAACTATATCTTACAAAGCCTGCATTTTTAGTATCTGAAAATAAAGTAAAGAAAATAACAGATAAAATCCAAGATTCAAGCATAAATGAATTAAATGAAGTCCTTGCAGGATTCAAGGGAACAAGAGCAAAGCTTGATTCAGAAATGCTTTCTTTGCTGAAGAAAGAATTAGGCGACTTCGACATAAACTTTTGATTTTATTTCTTATTTGTTTTTACCCCAGGATTTTTTACAGAGGTAAAAATGGCGGTTGGTAATGTAAAAACCTGATAAGTTATGTAAGAGTAGTTTAGTGAGATTGTAGTTTTTATTATGCTCCTGATGTGCACCCCTTGAAGTAGACAAATAGATAAGTTAAGTTTTGTTAATAAAA
>JBBSYU010000053.1:0-10432 GCA_038045105.1 Nanobdellota archaeon
AAAACACCAAAAGAATATCCACTTACTAAAGTAAGTGGTTTAATTTCGGACATTAATAATTAAGAGATGTTAGTGAAAAGATTAATATGTTGATAATGGACCGGAGACATGAATCAGAAGCTCTCTAAAATCAACAGATGCCTTAACTGATAAAGTATTTACGATACTGATAATATATATTAATAATGTAAAAACTGATGAGTTATGCAGATCAAAAAAACAATGTGCCACCACATTCTAAAGAATGAGGTTTTAATTTCGGACATGAGAAGCAGTAAGCGAAAATGAGAAGCCAAAACCTAATCAACAGATGTAACATATCTTAAGTTATTGATGATACCAGAATATTTGTTAGGATTATCTTTCTAATTTTTTATAAGCATTAAACAAAAGAATTACTCCCATTACGAACGCTGCTAACTCTATTATAAATCCAATAAATATAATATAAGTTGCTCCTGCAATTATATTTAATATTCCTGTTGCTCTTGAATATTTTATTTCTTCTAAACTTAAAACTCCTATTCCAAATAAAATAGACAATGTTCCAAGAATTATTGAGATTATTATCCATGCTATTATAAAAGCAGTTGCAATTAATTTTTCTTGCTCAGGCGTAAGATTTTGAAGAGCATTTAAATTGCTATTTTGGGTTAATCCAGGATTTTCAGCAAACATTTGTGATATCTGACTCTTGATATTTTGTGAAATATCAGGAGAAGAAGCAGCTGCTGTAGGAATTAAGTTCATTAGACTTCCAAGAATAGAAAATGCGAGAGTTATAATTATAATTGAAATCATTATCCATGACATGACTGTTAATAATTTTTTCTTGTATTTTTTTCCTAAAATAACAAACCCGTATATGAAAAACATCATTAATAATAAATCTATCCAGCCAACTAAAACAAAAATGCTGTCTAGGAAAACATTCTCTATTTTATAATATCCTGTTATCTCAGTGATTATATTTGAGATTATTGCTATTATTAATAATACAATACCACAGTAAGCAGCTGTTTTTAATGGCCTCTTTTTCATGCTAAGATTAATGAAATATTCTTTATAAAGGTTTATTTTTTAGCAGCAAATTTTCTAAGTATAAAATCAGGAACAAGCTTATTTTTAGTATAGAATTCTATTCTTTCTTTAGGCAGAGTCTTAAATTGGTCTATAATACCTCTGCAATTTTTAGAACCACAATTACACTTCATTGTCCATAGTGTTCTTCCAGCTTTTTTTATTTTTTCTTCATTGTCATCCATTGTAGTAGAATAATCAAAGGTTATTTCTTCTCCAGTTTTTATGTTTCTTAAAGCTACTAATTCATTCTTGCCTCTTATAAATGCATTAGGATTGCAAGAATGATTAAATGTTCTTGATAATGGATTTAAATCAATGTATTTCTCATCATCAATTCCTAATGGATCAGAAGGTTCTTCTTTTCCCTCATTAATTCTTTTTAGTATTTCTTCTAAAGTACACAACTCACCTTGCATAAAACAAATAGTCTCCCCTTTCTTAATAGATTTTTTAGTAAAAACACCATTTCCAGAAATATTTGATTTTCTAATTTCTAAATTATTTTCATTCATACTGAAAAGTATGAAATAGGATTATTAAATCTTGCTTTTTTCTATTGCAAAAGTTTTTGCAACAATCAAAGGAAATAATATTGTTGCATCGCCAAAAACCTTGATAGCTTCTCCTCTTGCTTTTATCTTCCCCCAGGAAACAGCTTCATCAGGGCGTGCACCAGCATCACTTCCGTCCCATTCCTGTCCTGTGTTAATATAAACAGCATAATCTGCTCCATTTCTCATCATATTTGCATTGCATATATGATGTTTTACAACTCCTCCTCCAAGAATAATTATCCCTGTCTTTTTCCGAGTAATTGTAAATTCATTTAATTTATGAATATCTGATACAATATCAATTTTAAAATCAGGATGCTCATAAATAAAGAAATGTATCATATCACCCAAGCTTCCATCAGTGATTGCAGGGCAATAAACATCAATATTATTTTTATAACACCAGTAATAAATGCTTTCATCATTATTAATTTCTTTTCCTAGGACTTTGATTAACTCGCTCACACTGATTATTTTTCCTGTTTGCTTTTGTTCTTCATATAATTTTTTTAGGATTGGACTAATAAACTCCTCAAACTTGCAATACAGATCATTTGAAATATAAATATTTCCTGCTCTGTTAATTCCTTTTTTATGCAAAATCTCTCCAGAAGCTGAAAATTTTCCAAGTTTAAAATCACCCAGGCATTTTATAATATCCTCTTCAATACCGCCTGCGGTTGTTACAATCACATTTACTTTTTTATGCTGAACAAGGTATCTGAATATGTCTCTAAGTCCTGATGTAACTAGATTAGAAGTATAACCAAGATAAATAGTTGCTTTTTCATTAATTATTTTATTAGTGATTTCAATTGCTTTTGCAAAATGCGTTGCCTGGAAACCTGTTGATGAATAACTATCCAGGAGTTTTTCATAATCAACTCCATTATTAAAATCATATCCTTTGATGGAAATTCCATTAATTTCACTGCTTTCAAAAAAAATATTTTTACGAGCTGTTTCTTGAGTATTTTTAGTGTTTTTCATAAAATAATCCCTATTTTATCCTATATAAATCTTTATTAATCAAAAATATGTCTATAAATAAATGGCTACAAAAGAAAATCTAATCACCTCAGTCTTATTTTTTATTGGATTACTTATCACTCTTTTAATGCCTTTATCAATAAAAGAGGAATATAGATTATTCATAATAAGTTTGATAATTATGATTTTCTTATATATAATCTTATCAAAATATGAAGAAAAATTAGATTATATAGAAACGGAAATTAGAGATTTAAGCAAAAGATTTAAAACAATGGAAGAACTGGATGATATCAGATTAAATATAAGGGAATTACAAAGAGAGGTGCTTAAAAATGTCTAAAAAAGATGAATCTTCTGATTTAATAATGACTCTTATTAAAATAGGGCTCATAACTTTAGCAGGATATATAATAATAAAAATAATATTATCCCTGATTAATAAATAATCATCTACTCTTCTGTCAGCCTGTCAATGTTTTCCTTGAATTTTGGCAAATCACTTACAGACATTTTAGCTCCTGTTGCTTTTTCATGCCCTCCTCCTGTTGCACTTTCAATTCCTTTAATTGCTTCTAATGTCAATTTTCTTATGTTGTTCTTTCCTCTCAAAGATATATTTGCAACATCTCCGCTAATGTAAACTACAACAATTATTTTATCAGGATACTCATAAATTAACTGATTTGCAAGATTAGCACTAAGGCTTAGATTTCCACCATACTGAAAATAAATTAATTTTTTTTCAGCTAATTCCCTTGCTTTTTCCATCAATAACTGATATTTTGAGTCAATTTCACCTGCTCTTTTCAAAATTTGTTTTGTTTTTGAGTTTTCTTCTAAAATATCCATAGGGCCTTTGGTTTTTATCATAAATTTTGTCATATTTACCACATTAGTCACAGTGTCTTTAAGTGAAAAATCAAGGATTCTAGCAATTCTCCCTATTTCAGACTCATAGAGCAGTTCAAATGGAGATTTTGGATTTTCCTTTCCAAGTTCTGAATAATTTTTATAAAATTCAGCATAAAAATCAGGCATATAACAATCACTTATGCATCCAATTATAGCCAGCCATAAATCTTCTTTTTTATTTGCTATTTTATAACACATATAAGAAACAGGTTCATTTGTCTTGTCATTTAAAAAAGGATTATAATAATTAATATAAGAATCTTCTGGCTTTTCAACCTGATGATGGTCAATCCAGACAACAGGAAGATTATCTTTTTTTGCTTTTTCAAAAAAATCCTGGGAAACAACAGGCTTGTCCAGGATAAAAATATAATCTGGTTTTAATTCAATTACTTTCCTATAATAAGAAGCATTTAGCTCTGGAAAACTCCTTATTATTACACCTTTTCCTCTTCCAATAAACCTGCTCAAAAGCAGATAGCTTACTAGTCCATCATTATCATTATCAAAAAAGAAAATTGGATTCTGAGCTTTTTCAAGATGTTCTTTTATCTCTTCAATCTGTTTATAGGTTAACATAGATAAAAACCAGTATAATCCTGTATATAAATTGTTACATAAAAATTTATATGATTTTTTATCAGTAATGTTAATGCTGCGGTTTAGTAGAGGTTTGTTGAGCAGAGATTAATAATTTACTCATCTTTTACATCAAAAAAACAATGTGCCACCACATTCCAAATAATGAGGTTTTAATTTCGGACATAAAGTAAAATAATCAAACCTTTTTTCCAACCATTATATGCTCTTTTAGAACATTAAGCTCTTTTATTAAATTTTCTGCATTTTCCTTTACAACTCTTTCAAGTGCTTCTTTATCAGAATTAAAAACTCCGTCAATATTTTTAAAATATTTTATCAGGCTTTCAATTTCATTTTTGTTTAGATGGGTCTTATTCAAAAGCCTGTAGCCTTTTGGAATAACACTTGTGTCTAAAGATTTTGCAAATAACACTCTTGAAATTGTTTCCAAATCCAAAAGCTCGTCAAAATTTAAACTGTCAAAAAAACCACCTACTCTTGAGGGTTTTGAAATATAGTCTTTTATTATAAAATCCTCTTTTTCCTCAATCCCTTTTGTCAGTTCCCTCATTCTCATTCTTAGAATAATCCCGTCTTTTCCTAATTCAACAATATATTCATTTATTATATTTGTCATTTTTCTTATCATTTCTAATCTTTCAAGAATAGTGCAGACATCTGCAACAGAAACAAGATTAGTTATCTCCAGAACATTTAAATTAGCAATTAATTCACTAAAAACTTCTATTTGTTTTTCCAGTATCTGCAGGGTTTCTGTTGCTCTTCTTAAAAGTTCATGTGCATTTTGCAAAACATATCTTGAATTTCCATAATAAATTGTTATTGTTCCTCTTCTTTCAGAAACAGCAATAACCAATCCATTTATCTGCTTGGCTGTTCTCTCAGCAGCCTGATGTCTTGTTCCTGTTTCAGAAGAATTAAAATCCATGCTTGGAATAAGAAGAGTATTTGCATGAAGTATTTTTTTAAAATCCTCTGAAAGGATTATTGCGCCATCCATTTTTGCAAGCTCAAATAATTTTTTTGAATTAAATTTGCAGTTAACATAAAAACCTCCTTTGAAAAGATTGAATGCTGCCTGATTGCTTACGACAATCAAAGCTCCCATTCCACCTCCAACAATGTCATTCAAAGCTTCTCTAAGCCCTGTTCCAGAGCTTAATTTCCTTAGAATATCTGCCTTTGTGATAATTTTTTCTTTTTCCTCTTCCTTAATTTTTATTTTAGGAACTTCAATCGCCCCATTTTCATTTAAAAAAACATTATCAACCCCATTTGCCATATTTCTGTATCTTTATCACCTTTTTATATGCCTAAAACTAGGAAATACCATATTTAAATTTTTATGAACTGCAATAAAACAATCAAAATCTGCTTTTTTTGCATTTGTAACTTATAATTAAAGCAGTTGGTTTAAATAACCCTCTGAAAATGTAAAAATACTCAGTTTTTAGAATTAAATGTCTTATTAATCAGTATTGCTAATAAAAAATAACTTTGAAATGCATGATTAAATCGATTATACTTGCTTACAAAACTTCTTAATTATGCATTACTAATAATTCTAAGCCAGATTTAAAAAATAAAAGAAAAAGAGAAAAAACAATAAAAATTAAAACATTCTTAGCCGATATTCTGCTAAAATGCTTGCTGTTATTTCTTGTTCATTTGGGGCAAGATTTGTAGCTGCTTTTAGAGCACCTGCATTAGCCACTTCCATAGAAGCACTAGCATCTCTTGTATAGTAATTAAATGGTCCTGGATAATTATAATCCTGGTTTGTTATTGATACAAGCCTTCCGATTTTTTTGCCTTGCCCACTAGCAATTGACTGAGCTTTTGTCATTGCATCCTTGCTTGCTTCTTCCAAAGCTTTATTTTTATATTCAGTCTGTTTAGCATCTGAAATCTCAAAATTTATATAACTTACAAGAGCTCCTGAACTTATTACAGCATCAATAATGCCTGGAACTTTAGTAACATCTTTTGTCTTGACAACTAATTGCTGTGAAACAACATATCCTTTTATATTCTGTCTTCCACTGCTCCAGTCATATTCTGGATTTGCATAATAATTGACAAATTTTAATTCATCTCTGTCATAGCCAATTCTTATAAGCTCAACTAAAAGCTTATCACTTATTTTCTTATTAGTTTCTTGCGCTAATTGTGCTGTTTTATCTCTTGTCTCAACATTCACATTAACAGAAACTTCATCAGGCATTGCTTTTATTGAAGCAACACCCTGGGCAGAAACAACAGGCCCTGTATTAAAGTAAATATAACCTCCAACTATTAATATTGCTACTATTACTATTCCAATAATAATTTTGTTATCCATGTTTGTTTTCTTAGAAAACGAACAGACAGAAAATTTAATAAATTTTCTGTATCTCAAAAATCTTGTTTGATAACCAAAAAAATTCTTCAGAGAATTTTTGGGTACAAAAAATTTCCAATTTTTTGTAAATGGAACATTTTCGCTGATTTTTGAGTTCGTATTCTTTGTTTTTAAAAACCTCCTTTCATTTTTTTATACTGATTCCATATAAGGAAAATTAAAATAACAAATAACCCTCCAAGCAAAAACCAAGCCCAGGCATCTGCGCTAATAAAAGAGTTTATATTGGAACAAATATTTTGAGGAGGCATAAAATTTTGAACACTATTAACTGCTTTTTCTGCTGCAGAAGGAGCACTTGAGACAACAGAATCTGAAACTCCAGAACTAACTGTTTTTGAAACATCCAAAGTCTGATTAATCTGATTATAATTTAATTTATCACTTAAAATCTTGATTCCAAAAGCACCCAAACCCAGGGCAATTAAAGAAGGAACAACTCCTCTCACAAGGGTTTTTGGAGAAATTAATATTTTTTTATTTGATAATTTATACATATCTATTTTTCTTCCTTTGACACTCCAGAAAAAATTCTTTGTTTTTTCAATCAAACCTGATTCAATTAACTTATTTAAATTATATTCAACAGTATTTATTGGTATTGAAAGAGCATCTGCAATGTCTTTTTCACTTGCTTCTTTTTCAGCAAGATAATCAATTATTCTTTTACAAGTCTTGTTTCCAAGAACTTCTGATATTTTCTTGCTTCTTTCATCATCAAGTCCTATCAGAATAAATTTATTATTAGTCATATTATACTCCTATATGCCTTTTGGACTTGATGATACTGGAAAAAATATTTAGCAAAATCATTTTTTACTTCATCACTTAAATCCATTAAAATAAACTTTTCCATGATAAATTAAGATAAACTAGATATTTAAATGAAGCAAAGACTTCAAATGAGGTTGAAGTGATAGAGATGTATAATTAATATAAAAAACTAAAGAACTTTGAATATATCAGTAATGTAAAATTAATAAGTTGTGCAGATGAGAAGATTAAGCGAAAGCAACAGAGGTAATAACTGACAAGAAATATATAATGCCAATAAATAATGAGTATGAATAATAAGAAAAACTAAATGATATTGATGGTAGTTTTTGTAAGTGCAACTGAGACAAAGTTTGATGAACTGATGCCTTAACTATTGAATTAACAATACCAAAAATAATAGATATTAGTAATATAAAACCTGATGAGCTATGAAGGGGAGAAGATTAAAGTGTTAAGAAAAGGCAGTAATGAGACTTAGATGCTCTCTCTAATAAACAGACGTCATGACTTATAAAAACATACAATATCAATACTAGGGGCATGATATATAAAACAAATCCAAATATGTGTATCTTCTTACCATAATCTTTATAACTCAAATTTGTAAAAATTTGATGGGATAAAGATTTCATGGGATAAAGATTTCAATGTAACATCACTTAGAAATCACAGAAATCTTTATAAATAAATAAATCATAGAAAAATCATGAATAAATGGTTAGAAATTTTAATAGGGCTTATCCTAATAATAGCTATGGTATATGTCTTTTTTCAACAGACATTTCCTTCATGGGGACAGGCAACACTAACAGTCCTTAAAGGAGGGATTGTTTGGTTTGTAGTCTTAATAGGATTATTATTCTTATTATTGGGCATAAGTGACTTAAAAGATTAAAACAAACTTTTAAAAAAAGTTTGAACAAAAAGAAAGAGAAAAAACAAATGTATACTTCTCATTTATAATATTAATACCCTTTATTTAGAGTACAACTTAGATTTAAGAAGTTAAATCTTTCCAAACTTTCGATAACAATAACTTTGTTATTGTTGGTCACAGGAAAGATTTTTGAAGATTAGTAAGTACAATAATCAACAGAGTTATGTAGTGAAATGTAAGAAATAAAGAAGAGATGCATAATTGCTAATGAACTGTTTACTCAACTCTTAAAATTATTGCATTACCAATACATTAAAGACTTCAGAAAAGTAAGCAAAAATTATTTAGACAACAAAAAGGTGATAAAATGCCCATCCAATTATTTGATACAGAATTATGCGCAAGATGCAGAGGAAAAGGATTTTGCAAAAGACCCTGCAGGATTTATTCCAAGATAAAAGATTTTATTCCAAAAACAAAAACTCATTTTTCAGGTGCTTCGCCTCCTGAAATTTTTGTTGGAAGATTTAATTATCCTAATGTAAATGCAGGAATCTTGACCCCTGATACAAATTTGGAATCCTCTTCAGCAGAAGAGCTTGCCTTCCCTGAAATTTGGCATGAGAAAAAATTCTCAATTGAAACAATTTTAACTAATCGCTCAAAATTAGTTTATGGAAGATTTAAAACACAGATAAAAAAAGTTAAAACAGATGACAGAATATTAAAAACAATGCAGGAAGTTTCAATGGCATATAAATCAGTTTCAACTGAATTTTTTCTTAAAAAACCTCCTGCAATGAAAATGGAAATAAACAGGCATTCTGCAGCAATAGGAAATCCAGCCCCCCTGGAGAATGTAAGACTGGAAGAAAATCCAAAGATAAAACCAAAAGTTGATTATTTAGTTTCAGATACAGATGCAAAAGCAGCCACATCTATTCTTGAGCTTTATAAATCCCAGATAACAAATTCAAACATAATAAAAATCCTGTCAGCAGGATTATTAGGATTAAAAACCCAGAGAAAATTAGTTCCGACAAGATGGAGCATAACTGCTGTTGATGATACAATTTCAAAAGAGTTATTAAAAAAAATAAGATACTATCCTGAGATAAACGAGATTCTTTTATTCCATGGTTATTATGTTGGAAATCATTATGAAATTCTCCTTCTTCCTGATAAATTTTCTTTTGAAGTAATGGAAGCATACATGCCAGGAAGTTTGTGGAATCAAATGTCAGGAATAAGTCTTTCACAGGATTTTGAAAGATTCAATGGAAGAAAATATTATGCAGATAGTGTAACAGGAGCTTATTACACAATGAGGCTTGCTTTATGCGAATATCTTGAAAAAATAAAAAGACAGTCTTATTGTGTTGTGTTTAGAGAAGAAAGACCTGAATATTATGCACCTCTCGGGGTTGGAATTTTAAGAGAGCTTGCAAGAGAAGCTTTCAGACATCAGCCTGAAAAATTCAATACAATTGAAGAGGCATTAAATCAATCCAGAACAAGATTGAAACTTCCTATTGAAGTTTTTACAGATAAATCAGTTCTTTTAAAAGAATTTGGGAAGCAGAAAAGACTGAAGGAGTGGTTCTGAAAGGGATTATTAAGTCAGATTAGAAACAATAGAGCATAATTAGAAAATTATTTAATAGATAAAGATTTTGAAAGTATATGAAAGTATTTTTCGTAAGACATGAACAGACAAATTACAATATTTTAGATTTATGTAATGATAATCTTGTTAAAGATGTGCATCTTACGGATTTAGGTAAACAACAAGCTGAAACAATTGCAAATAAAATTAAAAATATTAAATTGGATTTAGTTATTATATCTGAACTGCCAAGAACAAAAGAAACTGCTTTAATTATTACAAAAAATCACCAGGTTAAATTTGAAATTGAACCAAGAATAAATGATAGAAAAACTGGTTTTGATAGCAAACCTGTTTCTGAGTTTCTTAAAGCTGTTGAACCAGATATTTTTAATTCAAAATTTAATAATGGAGAATCTTTTCAAGAAGAAAAAAAAGAGTTCATTCTTTTTTGGATGAATTAAAATTATATGAGTATGGAAATATTCTTATTGTTACACATAATGAAATTTTACAGGTAATCAATGGATATTTTAATAATTTATCTGACAGAGAGATGTGGAAAACAAAAATAGAAAATTGTCAAGTTTTTGAAGTAGATCTTTAATAGAGTTTGCTAACCTTAG
>JBBSYU010000054.1:0-4506 GCA_038045105.1 Nanobdellota archaeon
TTTAAATATGTTACTAAAATAAGTTTGAAGAATTCTCATAGGAGTAATGTATAAACCTGATAAGTTATGAAGATGAGAATCAAAAAGATAATAATCAGAAGCCAAAACTAATCAACAGATGCCTCATATTTTAATTATTGGTAATACCAATTTTGCATTTTTTTATACAAATCCTTAAAAACTCATTTTCATTAGTTAAAAAATGGGAAATGATTCATTTGAAAGAAATATTGAAAGAGCTTTGGGAGAGCCAATAGAAACAACAAGAGCGAGACCTATTGATGTGGTTGCTGATATAAATGCAGGAAGATTTGGAAATCCTCCTCAACTTGCTGTTGGAGTATATGACCAAAGAACAGGAAAATATACAAATAATTTAAGACAAGTATTTCCTAATCCAAATCAAATTCTTGATGAGGCTCTTAGAGTTCCCTGGTATGAAAGAGTTTTGAGATTTTTTCATAGATAATACTTTATCTGCTCTTTATAACACCAATTTTGGGACAATACTTATTTACTGGGCAGATTGAACATTTCGGAGAAATAGGAGTGCAGATTGTTCTGCCGAAAAGAACAAAGATTCCATTGAATTCAAACCAGTATTGTTTTGGAAGAATAAGCTCCAATTCTTTTTCTGTTTTTTCAGGTGTTTTTGTGGTTACCCAGCCTAAACTATTGGGCAAACGGTGGCAATGCGTGTCGATTGGTAGGACTGGCTGATTAAATGCAAAATTCAATACAATATTTGCTGTTTTTGGGCCTATTCCTTTTATTGACAATAAATCTTCTTTATTGCTTGGAACTTGGCTTTGGAACCTATTGATAAGCTCTTTTGAAACATGTTTTAAAGTCATGGCTTTTTTATGATAATGCCCTGTTGAATAAATTATTCCTTCAAGTTTTTTTAATGGAATTCCCAGGATTTTCTCTGGAGTGTCTGCTATCTGAAATAATTCCCTTGAAATTCTTTCTGTTGTTTCATCTCTGCTTCTTAATGATAAAAGGCATGAAATCAGAATTTTAAATGGCTCTTGTTTTTCTTTTTTCATCCTGTTTAATGTAGTTCTTTCTGCGTAATTGAAATGCTTTTCAAGAATAGACATTATAATCGGAATGTTGAGAATATACCTATTTTTCATTCAATAGCTAAAAGATAGTTATTTAAAAGCTTAATCTATTTCCAACATATTTTTAAATTAACTATTTCTCTAATACAGATAGCAAGGATGCGTAGCTCAGCCTGGTCAGAGCACGTGACTCTTAATCACGGTGTCAGGGGTTCAAATCCCCTCGCGTCCATTTGATTTTTATGTATTAATTAGATAATGACAACAATAGAAAGTTTTATATACTTGAATATTTTTGTTTTTTTACAATGGCAATAGAAAGAAAAATAGCAAGGTCTTTTGGAAATGTAAAAAAGGATATTTCAAGCCTTAGAGAGCAACTCTCAAGAATTGCTGAACAGCAGGGAGAATTAATGGATTTAGTATTGAGCATTAAAGCTCAAAATGAGAAAGTTGCTAAGAAAGTGACTAAAAAAAAATAAGAAAAAATAAAGAAAATTCTAGATAAACTGAAAGATATATCAGTAATATGAAAACTTGATGAGTTATGGAGATGATATAATTAATCGAGAGCATCAGAAGCCATAACTATAGTGAAAGACATAAGTCTTTCTCTAAATAGTCAACGACAAACTGAGGAAATATAAATGTCCTTGACTATGATAAAAATATATGATACCAATAAAATATCAATAATGTAAAAACTAAAAGATATTTATGAGAATCATCCTTCTATACTACTTAACACTTCTGGAATATGTTCTACAAAATCTCTTAATAATTGTTTTTCAGGAACATTTGGATTTTTATGAGCCATGTCAAATGCTTTTGAAGCAGATGCAATCATGGCTAATTTTATTGCACTGTCATTTATTCTTGACTGCTGTATAAAATCAGAAATATGCTGGAAACCCTCTTCATCAATTGATGTTGGATTCTGTTTTTTAAATGCAATTGCTTTAGAAGCTGCTGTCATCATCCTGATTTTTATTTCCATTTTCCTGCCTTTTTGTTAGTATTAGAAAATACAATAGCGAGTATTTAAAGATTTTTATTGAGTAATATAATTATAAAATTTTTGATTTGTTGGTAATTTATTGGTAATGAGTAAATTAAGAGATAACTGATGAACCTAAAAAAATTATTATGTCCCCCTCTTTATTTTATATACTGTTGGTAATATGTGTTAACTTCGAAGCAATCGAGCATGAGGAGATTGCGGAGAAGAACAATCTTTACGCGCGCGAACGAAGCGAGCACGCGATTATAACAACCTTTATATTCTAACCCTTTTTATGAGTTTCATGGAAACTTTTATACTAATTATTTTTTTTACTGCAATAATAATTACATTCATAATTGCATTTTGGATTGGAAATAAAGTTGGAGAGGCAAGAAAACACAGGGAATGGGAAGGACAGGTTGATGAAATAAGAAATGATGCTGTTAATCGTTCTCGTGCTGTTTTAGGAGGACAATTTTCAGAACAGCTTGCACCTTATCTTCCTGATTTTAAATATAATCCAAGTGACTGCAGGTTTATTGGAAAACCTGTTGATTTTATTGTTTTTAATGGATTGTCAAATGGAGAATTAAAGGATGTTACTTTTTTAGAAATTAAGAGCGGTGATTCAAAATTAAACTCAAATCAGAGGGATTTGAAGAGGGTTGTTGAAAGTGGAAATGTTAACTGGGAAGAATACAGGATTCCTAAGGAGCTGACTGGGAAGAGAGAGTAATATATTTATAAAGATTTTATTCTGCTAATAATTCTATTAAATGTTTTAAAGATTCAGGTTTTTCAGTATGACATCTGTATCCTTCATTATAAGCTTTAGCAGTTAAATCAAAGGCTAATTGCATATTTCCATTTTGAAAATTTGTAGGTACAACAGAATTCACAAATTCTTCATATTGCAATCTGAAAATTCTTCCAAAAGTAGGGGCATCATCATCATTTCTTTCTCTAACCAGTGCTCCATATGCTCTTCCTGCGTCAAAAATTCTTTTCATCATTGCTGTTTCATCTGCATCTAGTGATGCAACAGCCACTCTTTGAACTAAATCAGGAATTTTAACGGAACTTGGAATTTCAACACTAAACTTTGCCATAGATATATTAGAAAAAATTTCTTTTTAAAGATTTATATTAATAAATATAATTGTTGTGGAGAACTTAATGATATTCTCGCCAGGTATGCTTGCACTTTGTGCAGCGGAAGAATCTTGTTTCAGCCTCATCACCTGCTCTTGTCTGTTTTGTCCAGAAGTATGCTTCTTTATTCTTGCATTTTTCACATAGCATAGCAACAATAGGATGTATTTCATTATCACCTTCATTTACAACAACCACTTCTTTTTTTGTGTTGAGTTTTTGACTTGATTCAAGCCTTACTTCTTTTTCGGATTTATAGTCACATCTAGAACAATTCTTTTCTGTTAACAATGAACCACATTTTGGACAAAATTCCATTCTAAGTTAGTTAAATCAGGAAATATAAATCTATTGATTGCATTGATTATATAAATATTCTTTTCTCGAATACTAATAATCTATTTTATATTTTCAAAAATATTTTTCCAATTCTTCTTCACTAATCTTGCAGTCTTTGATAATCTGATTTAAAGTTCCTCTTTTAAGTTGATTATGTATTGGCACTGTTATTCTTATAACCTCTTCAGGAGTTATTTTTTCTAATCTTACATGACTTCCTTTTTGCCTTACAACAACAAAGCCAAATTTATTTAGAATTTTTATCAACTCTCTTCCAGAAATTTGAGGTAATCTCATTTTATATCTCTATATCTATAATCTTTCCACCATTAGTGTTTTTAATATCAGCATCCAAATATAATTCAATTGCTTCTTTAATATTTTTAACAGCTTCTTCTATATTATCTCCCTCAGAGATACATCCAGGCAATGCAGGAACATAAACTGTATATCCGCCTTCTTCTTGTTCATCTAAAACAATTTTTAATTCCATTAGAAAGTTAATAAATGACTATATTTAAATTTTTGTTTTTCCTTTTTACTGGTATTCCCGCCAGGTGTGCTTGCACTTTGTGCAGCGGAAAAATCTGGTCTCTGCTTCATCACCTGACCTTGTCTGAGATGTCCAGAAATATGCTTCCTTGTGCTGGCATTTAGGGCAGTTTGCATTTGTGATAGGAAAGACATCTGTTTCCCTGTCACTTATTATACCTATTTCAGGCTTGAGATTTATTTTTTCAGAAGATTCAATTTTTACTTTTGATTTTGATTTATAACTGCATCTTGCACAGCTAAAAGATTTATTTTTTTCAACCAGCACGCAACCGCATTTTGGGCAAAATTCCATTGTTTATCCATCTATTTTTTATTTAAAAATCTTTGTATTCAATTAGCTTTGCGTACATATTATTTAATTTTATTAAAATAAGATAATCTTGCTCTATT
>JBBSYU010000055.1:0-13458 GCA_038045105.1 Nanobdellota archaeon
TTTATTAACAAAACTTAACTTATCTATTTGTCTACTTCAAGGGGTGCACATCAATATTATAAACACTATTAGATACATTATAAAACCATAAACACATACAGGAATTCCTCCAAGACTTGAACATCCTCCCAAACTGCAGGTTTTTCTGATTAATTCTCCGTATGAAAGATATCCTGAAAATAGCATTCCTGCAATTGAAATCACCAAAATTATTATTAAGGATGTCTGTTTTTTTATTATATTGTTAAGATTAAGTTATTTTTATATTTTACTAAATATACTTAAAAATTCTTGAGGGGTTATTATTTTTATTCCTTGAAATTCATTTAATTTCAATAAATGATTGTCATTAGTTATTATATAATCAACGTTTCCCTCAATTGCACATTCTAAAACCATATTATCATCTTTATCTTCTTTGACAATATTTAATTTTTCTATAGGTTCTATCATATTTGAAATAGAGATAATTTTTTCTACTGTTCTTCTAACTTCAAGCCCTTTATCTCTTATTTTATTTTTAATTTCATCGTAATTTAAAACTTTTGAGAATTCTTCAATTATATCTTTAGATAAAATCAATTCTATTTCTTTATTTTCTACTTTCTCTAAAATCTTATCAGAAGCTCCTGTCCAGAGAGAACCTGAAATAAGCACATTTGTATCAATAGTTAGTTTCATTTGAGTATTACTTGCTAATTTAATGATTAAATTCACTTTGAATTCTCTTTTCTTGCTCTTTTTTCAGCTCTAAATCTATGTATAATATCATTCACATCAGATTCTTTTAAATCTGATTTTTTCATTGCTTCTTTCAAAGGTCTTGTTATTTCTGCAAAAGTTTCCATAGAAACTTTCTTCATAATAAGAGAATCTCCTGTTAAAGCAAATAAAATCTTGCTCCCTTCTTTTAAACCCATTTCATCTCTGATATCATTAGGGATACAAATTTGCCCGCGCGAACTTACAGTTGCCATTTCAATTTTGTCTGCCATGTTTATTTACCTCCCAATAAGTTTAATCTTATAAATAAGATATATCTTATTTATAAATCTTTCGATTATTCCTCATATATAAATATTTTTAAACATGCTAGTTTAAAATTAGATTGTAAAGGTGATATCATGAGCAACAAAGCAAAAGGAAGCAAGGCTGAAAGAGAGGTTTTTGATATGTTTATTCAGAATCATTTTAGGGCTGTCAGGGTTGCTGGAAGTGGTGCAATGGAAAATGCAGACTGCGATATTATTGCAGGCAAAAAAGGAGATGGAAAATATGCAATTGAAGCAAAGTCTTCAAAAAAACCTGTTAAATACATAACAAAAGAACAAATAGAGAGTTTTATGATTTTCTCTGATATTTTTGGATTAAAACCTGTAATTGCTGTCAGGTTTAACAGATTAGGCTGGTTTTTCTTAAATCCAAAAAATATGAAAAATAGCGGAAAGAACTGGGTTATAAATGAAGAAACAGCAAGGCTGAAAGGAAAAAGATTTTCCCAGTTTTTTTTAAAAGAAAATTCTAAAAAAGATAAGAAAGAAAAAGGAAATACATTAAATGATACTGAGATTATAGATGACTATATGAAGGACAATTATATTGACAATGATAGTGATGAAATTGAATAATGCTTAAAAAGTTTGCATACTTTGCTTTTCTATGAAAAAAAGAGTATTTGTATTGAATATATTAAATATAGTAATTATCCTGTTTTTGATTAGTATTTCTTTAATTTCAAATATTTGCATTGCTCAAAATGTGACTGAAAATAATAAAACAAATGAAACTTTTCCTGAATTAAATCCAAGCATTGAATTCAGCTGGAATGATGAAGACATAATAAATGGAAAAGAGTTTGATATTAAAGTCAGTGCATTTGATTTATCCAATGCAAAGTATGATGTTAAGGTTTATATTTACAGGGATGAAAATGAAAATAGGATTCTTTCAGAAACCTATCACAGAACTGAGTGGGTTTATTCATCAGTGGCTGTTCCTGGTTTTTTCATAGGGCCTGGAAATAAAACAAAGGATGTAAGTTTGAGGATACTTGAAAGTTACAGAAGTTTTAATAAGAGTGCAAAAATTAAGCTAGTTATGAAAAAAGCTTATAGTTCTGATGTCAAGCTAGAACTTGAAGATGTAATAAAAATACTGCCTCAAAGAACAGATAAGGCTCAGGAATCTGCCTTAACTGAAAATAAAGATTTAACAGATTCAGAGCCTGAAACTCCTTCTATCACAGGAGAGGTAATAAAAATAGGAAGCAGCACAAGTAATTCAAATACCATAACTTCTTCTCAAAATAATTTTTTTAAATATTTTATATTTGGTTTTATTATATTGATTATTATATTCTTGATAATATTTATAATAAGGACGTTCAAGTGATTTCTAAAAAGAAATACAAATATATTGGTAATAAATAATGTATTGGTAATGTATAAATCTAATGAGTTATGGAGATGACAGGCAAAAAATGTAAATCAGAAGTTCTCGCTTAATGAATAGATTAATCATCTCATAAGTTATTGATGATATTGATAAAGATTATATTGCATAACCCTAATAACAGAAACATATAAAAATAGGGTTTGGCAGATATTTTTATGGCACAAAAAATAAGGGTTTTGCTGATTTTTGAAATACTTGGAAGGCCTCCTGAATATATTAAAAAAGCACTGGATGATTTCATTGAAACATTGAGAGAAAAAAATGGCATTGAGATTGTATGCAAAACTATTCATGAACCAAAACTTCTTGAAGACAAAGATTCAAGTGATTTATTTACTACTTTTGCAGAGGTTGAAGTTATTCTTGACAATGTTGGACTGCTTTTTTCAATTGTATTAAACATGCTTCCATCAACAATTGAAATAATACAGCCAGAAGAATTAAAATTAAGCAATTTTCAACTAAATTCTGTTCTTTCAGAACTTGCTGTCAAACTTCATAAATATGATGAAATTGCAAAAACAGTCTCTGTTGAAAGAGAAAATTTAATCAATGAATTAATGTGTCTTAAGGAAAACAGAATTCCTCAGAAGATTGCGTTTACAATGGGAGATGATTCTGAAAATAACTCTGCTGAAAATAAAAAAGAGGAGAAGATCAAGGAAAATAAAAGGAGGAAGAAAAAGAAAGAGGGGAAGAAAACTAAGAAGAAATAGTTTTAAGAAAATATTTTAAAAATCTTTTTGAATCAACTTCCATTGCCACATAAGCATTAGGTTTTGTTTTATCAATTGCTTTAGATCTTAATTCTGGAACACAAGTTCCTCGTGTATATTTACCTTCTATCTCCACATTTAAATTCATAGGAGTTAGTTTTACAAAAGAAGGATTAATTGCATAAGCCATTGCTAGTGGGTCATGCAGAGGATTTCCTGGAAATTTAGAAACATTCATATAAAAATCTTGATATTTTTTTACTACTGCTTTTACTAATTTTCCTGTTCTTGAGTCTTGAATAGAATTTCTCATCTCTGGAGTAAAAATTGCTTTATGAGTAACATCAAGAGGAATTAATATTTTCTTTACTTTTTGTTGAAGAACATAATCTGCTGAATGAGGATCTGAATAAAAATTATATTCAGATAGTCTATCAATATTTCCTGGTTCTTTTATTGCTCCACCCATTATAATCATTTCATCTAAAAGAGACATTGTTTCAAGATCTTTTTGAAATTTTAAAATCTCATCAAATCCTTCCAAGTCTTCCTGAAACTTCTTCTCCGCTCATTCTGTCTTCAAACTTTTTTGACTTTTCCAGATATATTTCATCTGTTGATTTTAATTTTTGCTTTTGCTTTGACTTGAAATAAACAAACGCAAGAAGCCCTATAACTATTACTACAAGAATTATTCCAATTATGGTACTGTAATTTGTTGCCTTTTGTTCAGTGCAATCTCCTTTGCAGCAAGGGCCTTCTATGCTCGAGGTTAGTTCTCCGCTGCATTTTTGGGTGTTTAAGCAAATTTTTCCAATATTTATGCAGTTTAGACTGGTTGTCAATCCTGTTTGGGTTAGATTAACTTCTTTTTGAGTTTTTGCTATTTCTAGCATAATTGGAACTGAAAAATTATTTTCAGCTGATTTTATAATTATAAAACCAGAAATATTTGCTTTTGATTCCAGAGGAACTAAAAGAGTTATATTAAGATAAACACTATTTCCTGCCTTAAATGATTTTATTGAAACTGGAAAAATAACTGCATTTAGATTATTTGATATTGTTATGTTTGACAAATCTATATTTCCTGAATTTTGAAGAATTATATTAAAAGAATAAGATTCTCCAGATAAGACTTTTGCTCTTAATTCAGGAGGGGAAAAATCCAATCTTATTATATCACTAACATTTACATTAGAATCTGGCTGTTTTTTAAAAATAAAAACAGGAATATTATAATTATTTATTTTTAGGTTTGTGTTAGAATAAAGATTTGAAACTGAAAATTTAAGAGTCTCTTCTCTTTCTTCAATCAGAGAAAGATTTTTTGTTTGTCCTGATGCTTCAAGGGTTGCTGAAAGTTTTTGATTTGAGAGGGGTTTTATTTTTATTGAAAAATCCTTGTTAGAGAGGATAAATCCGGGATTAATTGAAAGAGCTGATTCATTTGTTTTCTTAATTGAAAAATCCTTTATAATTGTGCTGGTTTTAATTTCTCCTGAAGAAATATATTCTGTATTTTCAATTCTCAAAGAAAAATTAGATTCCCTGTTTGGGAGAAGTGCATAAAAATAGTATATATTATTCTGCTTGGTTAGTGCTTTTATAACAGGCTCTGAATGAACTTTGTCTCCTTCATAAATAAGAATATTGTCAGAGCTTAAAGATATAAAAGTTCCTGTAATTTGGGCTTGCATGGTTTCTCTTGGCTGATAAGATTCTTTTGAGAGGGTTATTTCGATAGCAATTATATTTGGAATTAATAATAAGGCTAAGAATAAAATGCATAGTTTCTCTTTTTTCATTATTTAGAATAATAACTAAGATTAATAAATCTTTCCAGCATTCGCAAAGGAAAGATTTAAAGTTTGGTAGGTGTGATTATTAAAAATTAGGCAGTGAGATGTGAGAGATAATTATGATATGCAGAATCGCTGAATGAACTGATGACATAACTTATTAGAATTAGATATTACCAAAAAAGCAAAGATTTTAAAATATGAAAATCATCTTTATTATAATAAAAAGAGGTTAATGAAAGTGTTATTTCCATTTAGAAAAGAAAGAACTCAAAGAGCATGGTCTGTTTTTTTTATTGTTTTAGGTGTTTTAATTATGATTGTAGGGCCATTATCTAGATTTATTCAAAATTTGGGATTAAATGCATTTGTAATTGGTTTAATATTGGCCTTTGTTGGATTTTTTTATTTTATGGATGTTCAATAAAATGATAGATGAAAGAGAAAAAGAAAAAAATATTAAAGATTTAGAGTATAATCATATTTTGAACAAACAGAATATCTTTGTTATTATTTTAGGAACTGCAGTTATATCAACTATATTGGGTGATAAAATTCCAGAAAATATCACTAAAGGTGGGCTTATTCTAGCATTTATATTAGGAATAATTCTCTCCTTGTTACATTATAGTAAAGAATTAAATGATAAAATAGAAGAGATAAAGAAAATTTAATAAATATTTACTTGCTTACTTTCCATAATGTAGAAAAAAAGGTTCTAAAGGAATCTGCTATTTCCTTGTTGTTTATAGAAAGACAAGAAATTTCTTCCCCATAGGTGAAGATTAAGACTTTACTCCCAATTATATCAATTGCAGAAGGGGTTATTCCTTGAAGATATTTTACTTCAGTTCTAGGCATTTTTTTAAATGTTTTATAATATTCTGTTTCTTTGTCTGAAAAAATAGCCTTGCAAATTATTTTCTTTTTTATTCTTTGATTGTGCCAGTTTTGCCAAAGAATATTAAATTGTTCTTTTTTTGAAGAAATAATTCCCATAGCTAAAACTTCATCTTTTGAAGTTAAATCATTTAGAACTTCAAAAATTGCTGTTTGAATTCCTTTAAATCCCTTATACAAATGAGTTTCATAATTTTCTTTTTTTGATTTTTGAAATTGTAATAGCAAAGGAATCTCTTTTGTTAATTCCTGTTCTTTTATTTTGAGTTCTTTCTCTTTCTCATGTAAAAAATCAAGTATTCGGTTAGGCGAAGCTGCTGAAAAATATTTTGTCTTTTCCTTTATAATAAAACTAACTAGTCCTTTTTTAATTAGTTTGTCTAATATTTCATATATTTTACCTGAGGATATTTGAGCTTCATCTATTATCTTTCCTGTTGTTGTTTCTCCTAATTTTAAGAGAGTTAGATAAATTGTTATTTCCCCTTTTGTTAACCCAATTTCTTCCAGTAGTTTTTGATTCATAATTTAATTACTAATTGGATTGTTATAAATCTTTCTATTTACACCTCACCAAGTGGGAGATAAGTATTAAGAATACCTCTGTTGTGACTTGATTGTAATAAACTAATGGAGAAAAATAAAATGACAGAAGAAAACCAATTTCCTGAAAAATACTTTGCTATAGCTGAAGGTAGTTTGAATTGTTGCAGCATTCCAACTTTTCCTAAATTAGAATATGCAGTAAATTTTTATCTAAGGCATAGAAGTGGTTTTTTTAGAGGAGATACAAGAAGCAAAACTATTATTGCAAAGGAAATAGGTGTTAAAATAGATGTAGATGAAACAACTAAAACTGCTAAACTAACTGCTTCTGGAGACTTACAAAACAATTTACCTTATTATTTAATCCATGAATTTAGAGGTTGGGGTAAATATAATATAACTGCTTATAAAAAATTAGAAGACTTACTAAACCATGGTTCTCCTTCGGGTGATGATAGAATTAGAATTGCAAAAGGTGTTGAATTAAAAGTTGGAGAGAATAAATAAAATGAAAATTTTTATTTACTTGCTCATGTCTCTTAATTTCCTCATTGTTTCATCAAAGTCCTTGTCTTTTTCTGTTCTTCCTGCAGGCCTTCTTGGAGAAGCAGCTGCTCTCTGGTAGAGATATTGAGGTGAAGGGCGTGACATTGGCGACCTGAATGGCTGTATCATTGGCCTTGAACCTGAAGGTGGAATTTTTTTAGAACCAAATCCTGATTTTGCCCTGAACATCCAGATTTTCAATTGATTTCTGAAGAAAAATGCTATGATAACTAATATTATTAGGATTATAAGAAGTATAATCAATAACCATTTATTTGAGCTTGCTGGTTTAGGTGCACAGCATAATTGTCCTAGACTGCAGTATTTAGAATTAATTAAACTTTCTTGTTCACTAGTTAAACAAGAATCTCTGCAATTATAACCAGATATTTCACAATCATTTTCTGTAGTTTGAGTGCTTTGGCAAGCTCCTTGACAACAATAATAAGTGTCTGATGCCTGAACTTCACTTCCTGAGCATTTTTCTTCTGAAGAACATACAAATCCATTTTTTTCAGAACAATTTTGTTCTTGTGGTTGTGTCTTGCAGCAGATATCTCCTGAAAGATAACAATTATAATTTTCAAGCTGATCTTCTAGATTGCATTGCGCTTGGGCTGTGCAATATCCTCCAAAATTTTCACATTGAGGAATAGTTGTTCCTGTTGTAGTTGTTGTTGGAATTTTTGGCCAGGCAGAATATAATACAAATGACATGTAATTATCATTCCAGCAACCTGTTGTTTCCCTTATAGTTAATAGATATTTTTTTGCATTGTCTACTTCATTGGTATTTGCTCCTTGCAAAGCAAAAAGTGCAATAGAAGTGTCATATAATTTATTTTTATCAACAAGCCAGTATTTGCTTTCTTTTTGCAATGATAATACTGAAGAATAATAATCATCTGCATTTGTCAGCATATATAAGAAAGCCTGAGAAAGGTATTTTTTATTTGCTGTTTCATCAGACATTGCAGTAAGGTAAGGAATATATGGTGAAACATCTTCATCTGTTTTAACAAGTGCCAAAGCTGCCCATAAACTTCCCTCATAATCACATTGAGAAGATGTTGAAAAACAATAGGATTCTACTTTCTCTGTTGTTGAGTCTGCTGCAGAAGCAGTGTGTGTCTGACTTGAAACATAAAACACTGGATTGCCTGGTTTCTGATAAAGAAGAGTTGTCACAAAATCCTTATCGCATGAAACAGTATAATTTCTATCAGTGTTTGTTATCTCAAACCAATAATTATTATATGCTTTTTTAAGTCCTGTTGGATCTGCTCCTGATATTTTTTTATTTTCATTAACTGTGATTTTTGCTCCATTTATAGTGCATAATGTTATATTGCTTGAATCAATTTCTAAAAACCAGATTAAACTTGTTTTTGATTGTTTTTTGCTCAACAGCCATTTAACAGAATCATCAACATTTTCATCTATGCTATTTAGTGCAAAAACTGCCAGCGCTGTTGGTTTTATATCACAGGCATTATTTTGAGCTTGCCCCCAGCAATCATTATTTTTTTTGTTTTTTAGAGAAGATTTGCAATCTCCCTGAACTTTTGAATCATACGCCATTGCCAGTAAATTAAAAGAAGTCTGCTCTGTATTAATGCTATTTCCGCAATTATCTCCTAACTGAGTTTTCAGGCAAGCATAAGATTTTTCAACTTCTGCATCATCTGCTGCAGAAACTAGAACTAATAAGAACATTACTGCTAAAACTAAAAACATTACACATACTCTTTTTTCTTTCATGAAGAATTAATGATAAAAGAGTATTTAAATTTATTGAATAAATCTTTTTTATTTATTAGTATTATGTCTAGTTTATGAAATAAAATCTTTCTAAGCACAATCTAAAGAAAGATTTTTTGAGTTTAGTAAGTGTGATAATAAATTGAGGAAGTAATGAGATGCAGTAGATGGAAGTGAAATGCAAAATCGATTAATAAATTGTTTGCCTAACTATCCAAAATTGTAGACTATCATATCAATAAAGATAAGTATTTATTTTTTCAGTTCTATTAGTGATTTTTTTCTTAATTTTCTTAAATTCGTTTGGGGCGAGATTTAATGAATTATAATCATTAAAGTTTCTTATTAATTTTATTAATTCATCTAATAAAAATTCCTTTGAGTTTTCTTTTAAAATTGATTTATATATTTTATAATCAAAATCTGTAAAAAATAACAAGGAGATAATATCTATCCTGTCTTTTTCTCCTTTTATTGAATTTCTCCTATCCAGTTCTGCTCCTTGTTTTAAAATCAAAAGAGCTTCTTTTGACAGGACATTAAAGCCCTGCAGTTTGGAATTATAATTTTTTATTTTTTCAATTGGAATTGTCAATTTTGAAAAATATGGAACATAAATATCAACATCAATTTCTTCAAATTTTATTTCATATTTTTTTAATCTGTCATTTTTTATTAAGTTTTCCTGCTTTAATTTTTCAAGCTCTTTCAAGTCAACAATTATGTCTATATCTTTTGATTTCTGCTGTTTTGTCCATAGATAGGTTGCCCATCCACCTATGAGTATGAAGTTGTATTTTTTTTGCAGTTCCTGCAATAATATCCAGGATTTTTCAGTCAGGTCAGAGTTCCAGTATTGCATTTTAAATTATAGTTTTATTGTTTGCCAATATTTATAATGATTTATTGGTAATGTATATATTAAGAGAGATTAGTGGGAGCAAGAGTTATGGCTTCTGAGTTCTCGCTTAATCAACTCATCTGCGCAACTTATCAATTTTTATATTACTGATATTTTTTATGTATTATTTATTTTCAAATATCCTCCTTTCAAAATCTGTTAAAAATTCTTTTGCATACCACTCTTTCAAGTTCCATAAATCAACAAAGAGCTGTGAAATGGGCAGGGATTTATATAAATCCATTAACGAATCTTTTTTTAATATAAAAAGATTGGGATTTTTCTCTGATAATTTTAATTTAGAAATTCTTTTTTTAATTGCATCTAGCTGTTTTTCATCTGCATATGCATAGATTTCTGAATAATCTGCAGGCGCGTCATTGAATTTAAGCTTGTAAGATGTGTAAGCAGTAAATACTATATCTGGCATTAATCTTTCAATTTCTCTAACTGGAATTTCTAATCTTGTCTTAAAGATAGTATCTTTTTCAAGATTTCTTATTGAAGCCCATAAATATAGAATTTTTTTAATATCAATAATATTAAAGCTCCTTTGGTGGATTTTAACTGCTCCAAGTTTATTAAGTCTTTTTATTGCTGAATTAATTATGCTTAATGAAATATCTAGTTTTTTTGAAAGTTCTGACTGTGTAAAAGAAAATTCTTTTCTTTCCATTACCCTGAACAGCAATTCTCTATATATTATTTCCTGGTTTTTCATGTTCCTTGATTTCTTATAGACTTCTTCTCCTCTATATCTTTCTATATTGAATATGTCTTATTTATAAATCTTTCTGCTCTTATAGAAAGATATTTAAAGAACTCTATAGGAAATTTATGGGGTGAAGCCCTCTGAATTTTAACTGATATTTTTATCTTTATTGGCATTTTAAATTATGATTTTGATTGATAAATTCTATTAGAAATATTACCTGAAGCAACAGCCACATCTTGTTTTTGGAGACATTACATCTACCTTGCATCCTTAGGAAATATTTAAACAAGAGTTTTTAATAGAGGTATAAAGATTTTCATCCCCTCTTTTTTTCTCATTTTCATTTATTATTGTTAATAAACAATTACATGTTGTTTTCTTATCTACTGACCTAATTAAACATGAAGAATTTAAATCCTCTATTTGAACCAAATTTTCACATTCTCTCCATTCTTCTATGTTTTGGTTATTATTGATTCTAAGATAGTTAAGACAGATAACTTTTCTAATACAATCACTCTGTAATCCATTATCAGCATATGATAAGCATGCTTTAACATTTGTTTTATAGGTTACTGGAAATAAATATTTTAAGGAAAAGAAAATTAAAAAAACTAAGAGTATAATTATAATAAGAAAAAATATGTAACTCATTTTAAATTGAGGAGTTTTATAGTTTTTATACTGTATAAATGACAAAATTATTGATATTAAGAGTATTAGAATCACAAGAGCATAAGTCCCCAATAAAATAATACCATATCCTATAACACCATTTAAATTTGGACCTGTTACAGTCTTGTTTATGTTTTCAATACTAAAGTTGATAACCAGAGTAGCAATAAAAAAAATTATAAAACAGATTATTAGACCTTTTAACCAAATAGGCAATATTTTCCATCCCATAAAAGAATTAAGAATTATTTATTTATAAATATATCATTATTTTTCTCATCTCCTGAAATATCTTTTCATTGCATAGTTAACAGGATTTTTTATCTGC
Organism: Nanobdellota archaeon; assembly: GCA_038045105.1. Taxonomy (GTDB): domain Archaea; phylum Nanobdellota; class Nanobdellia; order Pacearchaeales; family GW2011-AR1; genus ARS1285. The sequence goes on from JBBSYU010000055.1 coordinate 11,345, forward strand.
CTGCATAATTCATCTGGCTTGCAGATTCCCAAATCCTTGTAAAGAGGATTTGCGCAGTTAGGAGGAAGCCTTGCCTTGTTTCTTTTATGCCAGATTAATTGTGATTGAATATAACCTTTTTTCAGAGGCAATTCATTTTTTTCATTCCATTCATAAATTCTCTTTTCTAATTCCTGTTCTGTTATCCCCAAAGATTTAAGGAAATTAATCAATATGAATAGAGAGCGCTTTCTTCCATCCTGCTTTACTCCATTGATTATTATTTTTATGCAGGGGGGGTAAATATCTCCTGTTGGATTTGGGATTGAAACCTGCTTGTAATCTCCTTTTGCCTTGTTTTTCAGAGTAGAATTTGATGAATCTGAAAATTTATTTTTTTCCAATATTTTTTCTATTTTTTCCTTTTGCTCTTTCCAGTCCAAAGCCTGAAGAAGAAGAGTTTTTGCTTCTTCCTCTTTTGCATTCGGATAAAAATTTTTAACTTCTGCCTTAAATGGCTTTGCATCTGTTATTTGAAAATCCTTTATTTTATTCTTGTCTATTACAATAGAGGAAAGCGCTGTTTTTTCATGCAAAGAATATGGCATTCGAAATAAATGTCTTGGGGCAACCAAGATTAAATCAGCATCTATTAATTTTTCTGTTGCAAATCTTTCTTTTTCTTCAAAAGAATCTGAATTTTTTCTTGAATCAATATTGCAGAAATCACAGGAGTATATTTCTTTTTTATTTTTTTCAATAAGTTCTTTTCTGCAATCAGGGCATCTTGATTTTTTCCTGTTATTATAAGTTCCTTCAAGATTTGTAAGCTCTTTTTTGCAATAATCACAATACCAGGAGATTAAAAATTTTGTAGAAGCAGGCCTGTGGCAGGAGACACACTCTCTTATTATCAAATCCTTTTCTTCTTTTCCGGTTTTCTTTGCAATTTCTTTTAAATTTTCATCTTTTAATATTTTTTCAGCAAGTTTTGGCTGGATAATTTCTGAAAGATACTGGCAGATTATTCTTGGCCATTCTGGAAACATGTCTTTTGTCTTTTGATTGTAAATCTCTTTTGGAAATGCTTTCCAAGGAATAATAATATGCAGCCCTTTGCTTCCTGAAAATTTGACACCCACATTTTCTACCCCATGAAGTTTTAATGCATCAACAATTAGTTCAGCATAAATCTTGCTGTATTCAAGATAAGGAGAATCAACATCCAATAATAAATCCCATCCAATCCTTATATCATCAAACTCTTTTCTTGAAAGCTCTGTTGATATTTCCAGAAGGTCTTTCCATAATTCTTCTGAACAATGAAAGGAAGTTGCTCCTTTTTTAACCTGCTCAAAAATATCATTTTCATATTGAAAATTATCCGGACGTTTTCCAAAACCCTCAAAATATCTTGGGATGCATTCCCTGTTTTTTGAAAATTCAAACAAAGCTTTTCTCACATCTGCTCTTGAATAATAAATCAGAGTTATCTCCCTTATTCTTTGCTCTTTAAAACTTCTTTCTGGAGGATTTGATTTTTCATTTGATTTCTCATTAGGTGCAGAATTAGTTTCCATTGTTAATCCTTCTAGAGGTAGGATTAGAATGAATTTATGTTTTATAATTCTTGTCTTGTTACTATGTAATGAAAAAGAGGGAAAAAATTTGGAAATTTCATTTAACCAAATTTTTATTTAATTATAGTAATAAATAAATTTGATAAGTTATGGCTTCTGTTGTTTTTAGTTTTTTATAAACATCTTAATCAACTAACTAAACAACTCATCAGTTTTTTATATTAATGATATTATTGGTATCATCAATAACTTATGAGATGTTTCATCTGTTTATCAAGTGAGATTATAACTGCTCTCATCTATATCTTAATCCCTTCATCAACATTTCCCATTTCATTACATTACCAAAACATAATAGGTAATTTACTATAACAATCTTTAAAAGGTGTTGCTGTTTTTTAATGAAAGAGGTAAAAAGGAAGTAAATTATAATGAGTTATTAACATGCTATTAAAACTGGAACATCCGAAATTATTTTCAGAGATTATTGGAATAATCTCTGAGTTAGTGCTGGAGGTAAGGCTTAAAGTCAGCAAAGAGGGATTAAGCATAATT
>JBBSYU010000056.1:0-1616 GCA_038045105.1 Nanobdellota archaeon
CTTCCCTTGATGAATTGTATTCATCTACTTACTTCCCTTAATCATCTCATCTGCACAGCTCATCAGTTTTTTACATTACCAATATTTACCACAGCATAAATGCTGTGGATTTTTTTCTATTTAAAAATTCTATAGGGCTGAAATTTAAAACAACAAGTTTAAACACATGAAAATTGTAAAACAATTTTCTTAGCTTAAAGCTTTTGCTATGCAAATCTTTAAAAATAAACATATCTTTTATAAAGCATATAAACTATAATATTGTATACAAAAATACTATTGCGCGTAATAAAAGATGGTGAAAAAAAAAGATTCTTCAGATGCAAAAGAAATTAAAAATAAAAAAGATTCTCCTATTCCTAAAAGAATTCATCATCATAAAAAAGTTCATCACATTGAAAAAACTCCTCCCTCCCCTAAGCATCATAAAAAAGTTCATCATAAAACTCATCATATTGAGAGTAAATTATCAAAATTCAATTCATCTTTAATACCTCAGTTGAAAACAGAAAGAGACACTGCAATGGATTTTGCAGAAAAATTATACAAGAAATTTGACAAGATGATTAAATCAGTTGTCTTGTTTGGTTCTGCTGCAAAAGACACAAATATTGCAGGTTCAGACATAGATATAATAATAATCATAGATGATGCTTCAATAAGATTTGATGACCAGCTTATTTTATGGTACAGGGATGAATTAGGAAAATTAATACAGCAAAATCCATATAAAAAAGAGCTTCACATAAACACAATAAAACTAACCACCTGGTGGAATGATTTTATAAAAGGAGACCCTGTTGTTTTGAATATTATAAGATACGGAGAACCATTAATTGATTTTGGAGGATTTTTCAGTCCTCTTAAATTGCTTCTTCAGGAAGGAAGGATAAACTCAACTCCTGAAGCAATGTATAATATTTTAAACAGAGTTCCAGAACATATTATGAGAAGCAAGATTGCAGAGATGAGTGCAATAGAAGGATGTTACTGGGCAATGATTGAATCAGCACAGGCTCTTCTCATGACAGCAAAAATCCTTCCTCCAAGTCCAGAGCATATTGCATTATTATTAAAAGAAAATTTTGTTGACAAAGGATTGCTAAAAATGAGTTATGTCACTGATTTAAGGGATTTGTATAATTTGCACAGGAAAATACTTCACAATGAAGTAAAAGACATTGATGGAAGAGTTGTTGATTCCTGGCAGAATAAATCAGAAGATTTCTTCAAAGTCTGTATGAAATTAATTAAAGAGATAATTGAGTAAAGAGATTTCTGAATAAATAAAATATTAGTAATATAAATATCGTAGATATGTTTGTGAGAGCAAGAGTTATGAATGATAACAACTTCAATCTCTCTAAATCAACAGATGCCTCATATTATAAATTTTTTTACATTACCAATGAGTATCAGTAATATAAAAATCTAATGAGTTATAGATGAAAAGATTAAGATGTTATTTAGAGCATCAAAAAACTCATTTCTCGCTTAATCAGCTAATTAAACATCTCTCAAATCATATACAATTCCAATAATTAAAAATAATATCAGTAATATCAAAAAAACAATGTGCCACCACACCTTAAAAGGCAATGCCGTTAAGTTAAGGT
>JBBSYU010000057.1:0-1616 GCA_038045105.1 Nanobdellota archaeon
CATCAGCTTTAATCTAATTTTCGTTTAAGAATTCTCATATCATCTGAGCAATTACAGACTTAACAAAGGTTTATTAATTAAATTTATGTTCTTTGCATATTAAAGGGAGCTCTTTTTGAAAGGATTAGAGTTAAGCAAAAGACCTCGGAGAAAAACTAAAATGAAAGAGATTGAATTTTACACAATGAAAATTTATTTAATAAATTTTCAAGTATGTAACTCTGGAGGAAAATATGATTGAACCAGAGTTCCATAGGAAAAAACTTGATAATGGAGTAACAGTCATATTTGAAAAAAGAGAGATACCGGTTATTGCTGTTTCTTCATCTGTAAAGTTTGGGGCGCAGTTTGAAAATGCTTCAATAAAAGGAATTTCACATTTTATTGAGCATCTTGTTTTTAAGGGAACAAAAAAAAGAAGTGTTGTTGAAATTCCAAAAGAAATTGAAAGCAAGGGAGGAATAATCAATGCATTTACCGGAGAAGAGATTACTTGCTACTGGAATAAGCTTCCTGGCAAATATTTTAATCTTGGAGCTGATATTTCAAGAGATTTAGTATTAAATCCTGTTTTTGAAAAAAAAGCACTTGAAAGAGAGAGAAAAGTCATACTTGAAGAGATAAAAATGTATCATGACAATCCAACTAGCTATATTATGGAAAAAATAAAAGAAAAATTGTATGAAAAACCCTTTAATATGTCTATTGCAGGAACATCAGATACTGTTAAAGGTTTGTCAAGACAAAAAATAATTCAATTGTTTAATTCAATTTATTCAACAAATAATATGGTTTTTTGTGTTGTTGGCAAAGCTGACTGGGAAAATGTTTTAGAGGAAGCAAAAAAATTCCCAAAGATTAGTAAAAAAATTGAAAATATAAAGATAATTAAAAAAAATGACAGTTTGATTGAAAAGAGAAAAGGAATTGATCAGGCTCATGAAGTTTTAGGATTTCATATGCCTAATTTAACTGACAAAAACAGATATGCTGCTGAAATTTTCGACTCTATTCTTGGAGGAGGAATGAGCTCAAGGTTATTTCAGGAGGTAAGGGAAAAAAGAGGATTATGCTATGCAATAAAAACTAATTTGGAACAATCTAGAGATTATGCTTATGAAATTGTTTATTCTGGAACTGTAAAGGAAAAAGTAAATGAGATTAAGAAAATAGTTTTGAGGGAGATAAAAAAATTAAAAGAGTTAAAACAAAAAGAGTTTGACTCTGCAAAAGAAACTTTGATTGGATTAAAACAAATAAACAAAGAAAAATGCGATTCAACTATGGTTGATCTTTTATCTGAGGAAATAGGCGGAAATGCTGAAAATTATTATGATTATGAAAAAATGATAAATAAAGTTAAATTAGAAGATGTGAGAAATTTAAGCAAATTAAAAGGTTATAGTTTTGTTGCTTTATTGCCTGGTTAAAAGGTTTTTATTCTTTAAGAATATTGGTAATGTAATAATTTTAAGAGTTGTTTAATTAGTTGATTAAGCGATTCTGTTGGTCATCCCTATGTCCTCACTTCATATCTTATTGTAATGATACTTACTAGATATAAACATAAAAAAAGAAATAGAAAAAATAACTGAAACTATAGTTTTATTATTTGA
>JBBSYU010000058.1:0-1090 GCA_038045105.1 Nanobdellota archaeon
CATATGTTAATAATATTTAACATATGTATATAAATCTTTCTATTTAGCCCAATTGTTTAATATGGGTCTACGCTTTCCTCGAACCGCGGAGAGCTCGGTGTAAAATAATCGAAAGATTTAAATAAGTGAACTCACTTATTTATTCATGACTAATATAACTCTTTCAATTGAAGATGAAGTTTATAAAAAGATGCGAAGATATTCTGAAATAAGATGGAGTGAATTCGTTAGAAAGTGTGTGCAAAAAAGAGTTGAAGAATTAGAGCAATTAGATAAAGATGATTGGGAAAATGCTAGATTTCTTGGAGATGAAAAATTGTTGTCTGAATCATGGGCTTCTAAAGAGGACGAAAAAGCTTTTGCTTACTTACAATGATTATTAAAAAATTTGATATTGTTTTAGTTGATTTTCCTTTTAGTGATCTAACTAAAACTAAAAAAAGACCTGCATTAGTTATTAATTCTTTAGAAGGTGAAAATGTTATTCTTTGTCAAATTACTACAAAAAGAAGAAGTATTCAAAAATATGAAATATTCCTTTCTAAAGAATCATGCACTGGAGACATCTGTTTTGATTCTTTTGTTTATGTTGATATGATTTTTACATTACATAAAAGTATTATTTATAAAAAGATTGGTGAAGTAAACAATCTAAAAATAAAAGAAATGATAAATCAAAAGATTAAATTGGTTCTTCAATAGTTATATGGACCCACCAAGGATCGAACCGCGGAATTCTCCGTGTAAACAAATAGAAAAAAGTGTAATCTTTTCTAACGAGCTACTTATTTACTGAGCTTTTAGCCCCTATTGTTTAATGTGGGCTTAAAAAGGATAGAACTCCTGAATCCTAAGGAAATGAACCACTCTAGCCATAACAAAACCAGATACATAGTATTATTAATCCTATTAAGGATATCATTGTAAATAAATCAGATACTTTCTTTTAAATTATGAAAAACGAACAAGATAAAGAGATAGAACAAGAATCTGCAAATGAAACAAACTCAGAATTAGAAAACTACAAAAAATTAGTTGAAAAAAGTCTCGAGAATCTAAAATATTTACAAGCAGATTTTGACAATTATCG
>JBBSYU010000059.1:0-1405 GCA_038045105.1 Nanobdellota archaeon
ACAGGCTGTCCGATAATTAATGATCTATATTCTACAGAATAGAAAAGTATATATAGTTGTGCACCCTATTTTATATTATGAGTTATAAAGAGGTAAAAATTATAGGGGGGAGAAAATACTTGTACGAAAGAACAAGTTATCGTATAGGTGATATCGTTAGACATAAAAGCAGATATATTGGGCCTGCAAAGAACAAAACAAAAAAGAAGTGATGGTATATATAAAATCTTATCAGGGACAGAATTGGCTTTTTCCGCCAAGCATTGAAGAGATGATCCCCAAAGACCATATTTGCTTTTTGGTGGAGAGTTTTATTGATTCATTGAATTTTGACGAATTTGACATAAAATATGCTGGTGCTGGGCATCCAGCATATCATCCAAAAATTATTATGAAAATTTTAGTTATGGGTGTTTTAGATAAAGTCAGATCCTCAAGAAGATTAGCAAGAAATGCAAGAGAAAATATAGTCTATATTTATCTTTCAGAAAAACTTACTCCTGATTTTAGAACTATAAGTGATTTTAGAAAAAATAATCCTGATTTAGTTAAATCTGCATTCAAGCATACAGTAACCATTGCAAAAAATGAAGGCTTATTGGATATATCTATCCTTTCCACTGATGGAACAAAAATGAAGGCAAACGCCTCTAACCGAGGCGTTTTATCCAAAGAAGAAATAGAATTTCTAAGTAAATTCATTGATAACGAATTAGAAGAATGGGCAAAACAAGATAATATTGAAGATAATTTCTTCGGTAAAATAAGAGGAAGCGACCAGCTTTCTGATAAAAGCAAAAAGAAAATGAAAAGAGCCGTTGAAAAATATATTAAAGAACTAAAGGAGAAAGGCGAAGTTAATCTTGATAAAATCAAGATTGCAGAAAAAGAATTAAAAGAAAAAGGATTAGACAAAGTTAGTACAAATGATCCTGAATGCAGATTCATGAAAAATAAGAAAGGAAAGATAGAATTTGCATATAATCCTCAAATAACGACGGATAATAAGGGATTTATTTTAGCAAGTGAAGTGTGCCAAGATAGCTTTGATACAGATCAATTAAAGCCACAAGTTTTACAAACAAAAGAGAATCTTAATGGACTTCCTGAAAAAATAAAGTGGAATTTCGATAATGGATATTTTGAAGGTGGAAATATTCATTTTTTAAATGAAAATAAAATTGATGGGCATCTCGCTTGTCAAGAAAAAGAAAATATCTCAGATTACGATGCAGAAAAATTTATTTTTGATAGAGATAAAGATGAATATTTATGCCCCGAAGGGCATAAACTTATTTTTTTAAATGAACAATTTGATAAAATAAAGGGAAAATATTTTAGAATGTATAGAGGAGAACAATGCAAAAATTGTCCAAAACAAGAAGAATGCACAAAAAGAAAAGAC
>JBBSYU010000060.1:0-1287 GCA_038045105.1 Nanobdellota archaeon
ACTACAAACCTTAACTTAACGGCATTGTGTGTGGTGGCACATTGTTTTTTTGATACTATGAACATAGGAGACTAGATTAAATAAAGTATGATTGTAGGTATTAACAAGCATCCCATTAGGCTTGTTCTTTTTATTCCCGTGAGGATTGTGAAAATTCCCAATGCTGTGGAGGTTATGAAAATTATTAATCCTGTTATATTTGAGAAAATAATTGTTATTAGGGTTAATAAAATTAATATAAAAACTGAAAGTTTTGTATAGGATATTCTTGTTATTATTTTTGAAAAATATTTTGCAATAATTATTGAAATGAAAAACGCAATTATTGCTGAAAGAATTATTGCTAAGGTTATGAGAAAAATATCTGTTTGAGTTATGGATGAAATAAGCTTGTTTATTGCGACTGCACTTCCTGTTCTTGATTTTCCTATTGAATATAGAGTAATAAATGACAAAGACATTACCAAAGTATTAACTATTCCAATTAAAATTAAAAATTCTTTTCTGTCTAATTCTCCAATTACATAACTTCCTATTGCAGAGGCCTGGCTGCTTCCTAGAGAAGGCAAGAATGAGCAGATAGGGCTCGCTATTAGTGAAGCTGAAATTGATTTTAGAAATGAATAAGATTTTAAATCTTTAAAAATAGTTTTTAGATTTGTTATTTGTTGGGTTGGCAAAGTTTGTTTTTTTGCTATTGAAGTTATTAATGAAGAAGCTCCAAATAATCCTGTTAACAAAGGCAATAATGGGTCTTTAAGATTTAAATTTAGACTTGCAAAACCTAAAAATCCTGACAAAATAATTATTATTAGAGTTAATATTTTTTTATTTATTCCTTTTTCAAAAAATATCATTACCAAGATTATAATTATTAAGATTATTGGAATTACTCTTTGGATATAGGGATAAATTATTGGGAGGAGATAAATGAAAAAAGGAATTAATGGAATTAGTAAGATTATTCCTATTAATGCTCCTAAGACAGAGAGAATGACTGCCTCATAACCCTGTCCATTGATTAGCATTTCATGCCCTGGAAGAATTGATAATGATGTATCTTCATCCGGCGCTCCTAAAAATATTGTTGGAATAAAATCAATAAAAATATGGGTGATTGATAAAGATGCAATGAAAACTGCTAATGCTATTGGCGGGAAAAATGAAGAGAGGGATGCTGAAATTGCCAGTAGAAAAAAGGCAACGAGGTTTATATGAATTCCTGGGAAGAGGCCTGTGATGGTCCCGGAAAGCACACCAAGGAGCAGAGCGGCTATAAGGGCTAAA
>JBBSYU010000061.1:0-11859 GCA_038045105.1 Nanobdellota archaeon
TATTACTTCAAGAACCACGGAATAAATTCCGTGGCGTGTTCGTGGTTCTTGAGCATCTCAGAAATCTTTCAGAAGATTTCTGATGACACCCAAAAAACTTCTGAAAGTTTTTTAGTGTGATCCAAAATGCCTTTGGTATCTACGGACTAAAGTCACATAGCGTTAACAAAGAGCATTTTGGACATGTAAATATTCTAAAAAATGTTTATGAGTAGTATATATCTTCGAATAATAAGTCATAACAAATCAACAGATGCCATAACTTCTAAGATATTAACATTACCAATAAAGTGTTAAGTAAACCTTGCTTCTTAACATTACTTTCGCCTCGCTTACTATCGGCTCAATCTATTTTTGCTCAATCTTTTCCTCATGCTCAAAGATTTCGCTGATTTTTATTATTAATAGAAATATAATCTCGACATCAAGAGAAACAAGAAAGCATTTACAAATATATTAATTGTTAGATAAATGCTTTTTGTTTGATGGAGAGCAAATGTTAAGTTTGATACTTTACTTAACATAAAGGAAGATTTTTTAAATGCCCTTTCTATTATTTATTCATGAAAATAAATAAAAATCAGGAAAAAATCCTGGATGAAAAAGAAATAAGCCAGGAAGAATTATTGAAAAAAATGTCAAAGATTAAAATGAGTTCTGAAAAATCTAAAAGCGGATTAAAAAGCAATGTTGAATTAGGAAGAGATTTGGATTTATATCTTGTTAGTGAAATAGTTGGTTCAGGACTGCCTTTATTGACGCCCAGAGGCACAGCAATAAAAAGAGAGATTGAAAGATTCATAACTGATGAGGAAATCAAAAGAGGATATCAGTACACATCTACTCCAATAATGGCAAAGTCAGATTTATACAAAGTTTCAGGACATTGGCAGCATTATAAGGAGTTCATGTTTTCATTTAAAGTTGGAGATGAAACATTTGCATTAAGGCCTATGACTTGCCCATTCCAGTTTATTATTTATAAGAGCAAATCAAGAAGTTATAAAGAACTTCCGATAAAATATGCAGAAATATCAAATTTGTTCAGAAATGAAAAATCAGGGGAATTAATGGGATTGACAAGATTAAGGCAATTCACACTTGCAGATGCCCATATAATCTGCAGAGCAAATCAATTAGAAGAAGAATTCAGAAAAGTTTTAGATTTAGTGCAGTTTGTAATGAAAAAATTAAAAATAGATGATATCTGGTATAGATTTTCAAAATGGGACCCAAAAAACAAGGAAAAATATATTGATAATCCCAAAGCATGGGAAGAATCCCAGAAGTCAATGAAAAAAATATTAGATAATCTGAAAATAAAATATATAGAAGCAGATAATGAAGCTGCTTTTTATGGCCCTAAATTAGATATACAATATAAAAATATATTTGGAAAAGAAGACACATTAATAACAATACAGATTGATTTTGCACTTCCAGAAAGATATGATATGACATATAAAGATGAAAATAACAAAGATGTAAGGCCTATGGTGATTCATAGGTCTTCAGCAGGCTGTATTGAAAGAACAATGGCTTATATTTTGGAAAAAACACAGGGTAATCTTCCATTATGGCTCTCTCCAATTCAGTTAAGGGTAATTAATTTCACAGACAAGAATAACAAAGCCTGTGAAAGATTAGAACAGGAATTAAAAAACCTGAATTTCAGAGTTGACATTGATTTAAAATCAGAACCAATAGGTGGAAAAATAAAACAGGCAGAGATGGAAAAAATACCTTATATAATTGTCATAGGAGACAAAGAAGAAAAGGAAGGAACAATTGCTGTAAGAAGGAATAGCAAAGTTACATCAGTAAAAAAAGATGAATTTCTAAAAGAAATAGAAAAAGAAGTTAATGAGAAATTATGATTTTTCTGCTAAATTACATTTGTGCTCTGTATTTTATTTGTCTGTGCACTTGAGCATCTTGAATCTCCTAAATAAATAAAAGTATTGCAATAATTATCAACTAATCCAGTTTTTGTTGCAGTACAACTCCATATAGAATCATTTCCAGCATATCCACCATAAACACATTGAGTATTATTATGATATGCAACAGCACATGGAAGGAATGAAACACCAAAATTGCATTTTACTTGGAATTTATCTCCAAGTTTTACAGATGCAGGAGCAGATGAAGAAACTAAAGTTAATCCACTAGAAACATTAGTAACATTTGTGCTCTGTATTTTATTTGTCTGTGCACTTGAGCATCTTGAATCTCCTAAATAAATAAAAGTATTGCAATAATTATCAACTAATCCAGTTTTTGTTGCAGTACAACTCCATATAGAATCATTTCCAGCATATCCACCATAAACACATTGAGTATTATTATGATATGCAACAGCACATGGAAGGAATGAAACACCAAAATTGCATTTTACTTGGAATTTATCTCCAAGTTTTACAGATGCAGGAGCAGATGAAGAAACTAAAGTTAATCCAGAATTGCATTGTCCATTAGAACATGTTTGTCCTGAACTGCAAGTTTGCTTCAACTGAGCAGCAGTTGAATTAGAGCATGAACTTGAAATTGTTCCAGGATTATTGCAAGTATAAGTTATATAATTCTGGAAAACATTTCCACTCTGGCAGAATAATCCTCCTGTAAACCCATTTGTTCCACAATCACTATTCTGCGAACATTTTGAACCAACATTAATTGTATCTAAACAAGGATTTGAAGTAGCACTTTTATTATCACTAACTATAAATATAACAATGTAACTTCCAAGATTATTATAAGTATAGGTTCTTGATGATGGAGGATTTCCAGTTCCAGAATAGTCTGCATTTCCATCTCCATTTGTATCTAAAACCCATACACCAATAGAGCCATCAGGATCATTTGCTCCAAGATTAAATGTAACAGTTAAAGGAGCATTTCCAGAGCGAGGGCTTGAAGATAAAGAGCATGTTGGTATTTGGTTTACAATGCATGCTCCATTTAAACATCCATTTGAGCAAGTTTGAACTAATTGCTCATCTGTGTAAGAATTGCTAAAACATGCTCCATTAGAACAACCTTTATTATAACATGTTCTTGAATGATAAACATTTCCATTTTTGCAATAATTTCCTCCAAAATTATCACAATAACTGCTTCCACAATCTTGCTTCAACTGAGCAGCAGTTGAATTAGAGCATGAGCTTGAACTTGTTCCAGGATTATTGCAAGTATAAGTTATATAATTTTGAAATACATTTCCTGATTGGCAAAAAGGATTTCCAATAAATCCATTTGTTCCGCATTGAGAATTAGTTGAGCATATTATAACACAAACTCTACCTTCATCAACTTGTCCATCACAATCATCATCAAGTAAATTACATGTTTCAACAGAAGGCAATCCAGGAGTGCATGTTTGTGGTATTCCATTAACACAATTATTCACACTTCTCTGACAGATTCCAACCCCGCATGTTGTTGAACCTAAATTTTCATCAATTAATCCATCACAATCATCATCAATTCCATTGCAAACTTCTGTTTTTCCAGGATTTACATTTGCATTATTATCATTGCAATCAGCAGGTTTTCCATCATCACCAGTTGTTCCAGGTGCACAATTATCATAACTATCTAAATCATTATCTACACATGGATTTTGATTGCATACTCCATTTAAACATCCATAACTGCAAGTTTGCTTCAACTGAGCAGCAGTTGAATTAGAGCATGAGCTTGAACTTGTTCCAGGATTATTGCAAGTATAAGTTATATAATTTTGAAATACATTTCCACTCTGGCAGAATGGATTTCCTATAAATCCATCTGTTCCACAATCGCTATTTTGTGAACATATGGATTCTGTATAATAAACTTTAGCCCATACCCCATCAATATAAGCTCCATAAGCATTTGAAAAAGTAGCAATCTTTAATTTAAAATTATTATTATCAAAATCACTTTTTCCACCCATGCTCCATAAATCTGATGTTCCTGCTGGTTTAGTTATAATTGTATCACCAACATTATTAAAACTCCACCATACTGTACCAGTTTCTCTAACCCAGGATGCTTTGCTTGCTGACCACAAATAAACTAAAATTCTTGAATCATGCACACCATTTCCATCCTCCCAAGGATGCCCCTCAACCCTTACCTGAACTCCGGTTGGTATAGCTCCATTTGGAAGATTAAAATTAAAATTATAATAATCTTGGTCAAGAGAAGTTCCAATTGCACTTGCATAATTATTATCACTGCTATAAGCATAAGCTGGATTTGTCCATTCATTGTCAAGTTTTCCAGTAGCTGTAGGTGATTTCCATCCATCATTATCACAGTTTGAATCAGCAACACATCTTGAAATAATATCACATGAAGTTGGACTGCATGTTCTTGTTTGAGTCATTTCTGTTGAAGAACATTCTCCCAGTCCGCATCCTAAATTCTGCCATGAGGTGCATGAACAAGTAGGATTAATGCATTGCCCGTTTGAACATGTTTGCCCTGAAGTGCAAGTCTGTTTTAATTGAGGAGAACTGGAAATACTGCAAGAACTTGAAACTATTCCAGGATTATTGCATGTATAAGTTATATAATTCTGGAAAACATTTCCACTCTGGCAGAATGGATCTCCTGTAAATCCATCTGTTCCACAATCTGAATTTTGAGTGCAGATTGGAGACGGATTATCATTTATAATATCCCAAACATCTTGCCTTATAGCTGGAAGAAGGTCATAAAGTTTCTGACCAGGACATTCATTACCAAGACTAACATCTCTATGTCCTGCAATGTAATTGTAATAAGTACCTGTTGCATCAGTTCCACTACCTAAAGGATTTATATTTTTTTGATTAAGTTTCCATGCAATAAGAGATTTTGCACTTTGCAAAGCAGCAGAAGTTGGCTCAACATTAGAAAAAGTTCCTAAAAATGCAATTCCCATTGTTCCAGTATTATGACTTAATGCATGACCTCCAATAACATCATCTCCTCCAGCTCTCCCCTCATAAATTATTCCACTAGGATCAATTAAATAATTATATCCAATATCTCCCCAACCATTAGGATACCCATCCCCTTTGTCCTGATTTGCATGATAATCCCATATTTGTCTAACACGTGCTGGCCAGTCAGGGTCAGTATTTGGAGTTGCAGTGTGATGAATTATAACATGTGTAACACTTTGATATTGAGGTGTCCAACGAGGACTAGACTGTCCATCTGGGCATCCCCATTGAGTACGAGAAACAATTGCAGGTTTAGGTATAGTTCCTCCACCATCACACACCCCATTACTGCAAGTTTGCCCACTTCCACAAATATTTCCACATGAGCCACAATTATTATTGTCATTTAAAATATTAGTTTCACAACTATTTGAAGAATCTTGGTCACAGTTAGCAGTTCCAGAAGAACAACTCACACAAGAGGGAGAAGAACTTGAGCAATAACTTGACTTGCCACAATCTTGTGTTACTATCCATGCAGAACCATCTGCCAAGCAGGTTAGTAAAAGATTTCCTGAACATAATTTTAACCCAGGGATGCATATCCCTACATTAACCTTAATAGGACCATAAATACCAGGCACACCATTGGTTTGATTGTTTCTTTCATCATTCCAGCTTCCATTACTATCTACAACATGTACACCATACCAATAAGCACCTGCTGAATTTGGAGTATCACTAAAAGAACCAGAATAACTTTTACCTGAAATTGATATATTTTTAGTTTGATTCCAGGTTCCTGGCTGCCCATTATTGTTATTAGCTCTCCATAATTCAGCCCTTACCAGTCCATTGTCATCCATAGCAGTATATGAAATAGTAAAAGAATTGCCTAACATAACAAAAGAAGGGGAAACATTAAATGCAGTGATAGTTGGAGGGTTGTTTGACGCAGTTATTATAATTGCAGAAGTTGAAAGAGTTTTCCCTGAATAAGATCCTGAAACATGCTCTGGCCAATAACATTCTGAATAACCGCAATTACTATATTCTCTAACAAAAATATATTTAAATTTATTATCTAAATCTTGAGAATTATTCCAAACCCATATTTCAATATTGTTAGCAGCATTTCGAGTATAATAATACTCAAATCTTTCTGTGCCACCCCATGAACGATACTTTATTAGCCATGTTGTGAAGTCGCCATCAAAAATAACTTTTTTTCCACTATCAGTTAAAATTCCTTCACTCTCTTTTATATTCCACTTCATTATACCAACTGATTTAACATTATATCCATAAGTAAAGGTAGGACTATTTGCATTTTGAGCCAATTGATTTTTTATGGTAATCCAATCAAGACTCACTTTACCATTTTTGTAAGTATCCCAGTTTGTGCCAGTTACAGATGCCCATTGTGTTGCAATCTTTTCAGGCCAAACTGCGACCCATTTAGAATTCGCAGAAAAAGTATTCAATGTGGCGCCTGCACCAAATTGATTATAGTGTTGCTTTAATGCACTTTTTACAGATTTTTCTGGGTCCAATTTATCAATTATTGACCAATTACCCCATTTATCCACACCTCCCCTGTCTAATTGAAATGGCCCTATTCCCGTAGAAAACTTAAAACTACTACCAACTACACTATGATAAAACACATCATTACCTAAGTCTCCTTCACTATGCGCCGCAAATCCTCCCTTTCCTCCCTCGGCACTCGCAATTGTAGCAATCCATGCTTTGTATTGTTCTATATTAAGATTCCAAGCAGTGTTATAATAAAAAGCAGCATACTGATCAATTAAATCTAAAAGCTGTTTGTCTATAGCAGCATTAACTTCTTGAGCACTCACTTCGCACACACCACTTTCTAAAAAAATAAAGAACATAACCGCAACTATTAAAAATCTTAAAATCAAATTTTTCCTAAGTTTTGTTTTTTTCATTTTTTTATTATAATTTTATAGTTTAAATAAATATAGGTTTTTCAAATTTTAATACGCCTTAAAATTAACAGCAGCCCAGTTGCCATAAGTTTTAAATTCAAATTTATATACTCCTGATTTTTCAGGAAGACTAATCTTCTTTGATATAAGATCTATTCCAGTATTTTTAACAAGAGTATATTTTTTGTCAAACCAAGGTGCATAATATATACTCATTGCAACAACAGGCATTTTCCCAACAAAATAAGCAAAAAATGGCTGTGAATATTGCAATGTAGCAGATTTTCCATCTGCAACATAATAAAGTGTATACATTTTTCCAGGATCCATTAAAATTCCCCTGCTCTCTCCCCTGACTAAAGGAGATATTTCTTTTCCAGTTGGCATTCTGATTTCATCAGCAGCAACAGAAACTAAAACTAACCCTATCATAAATATTCCAATAAAAACCATTGCACTATTTTTAAGTTTGTTTTTCATTTTCATTTACCTCCTTACAATTTGTTTTATTTTTCATTTTAAATTTCATATTACACTCCCACCATTGCAGTTTGATTTAATTCATAAGAAGTTTCTTGCAAAGGTGTAGATTTATTTCTTCCAGGCTCATAATTCCTTATATATTCCTCAACTTCATCTTTTGCTTCAGGAGATACTCTTATTTCAGGATAAGATACAAATCCTTTATATGCAACTCTCAACCGAAAAATTCTTCGAACTTCATCATAGAATTGAATATTAGCTTCAAATCCATTTACCTTGTTTCTTGGAATAAATCTCCCGCTATTCACAGCTTCAACTCCAGCCAAAGATTCTAAATCTCCAAAAAAATCATAAATGCCTTTAGGCATTGAGTGATGTCTTCCTTCAGGTCTTATTGTGCGTTTCATCTTGTGAACCCCAATTATACTAAGAGTTCACAAAATATATAATTTGTGTGAACTCCTAGGAAAGATATATAAAATGAGAATTCGTAAAAAAAGTATGGTAAAAATAGAATTTCTTAAAGAAATTAAGATAGATAAAAATCCAGAGATAGTTGAAGATTTTATTAACTTGTATTGGAAAATTTTTATAGACAAAAATAAAAAATCAAAAGAGTTGATATTTGTTAAAAGATCTGAAATAATAAAAAATTCAAAATATTCCCGAAGAAATTGCTATAAACATCTAAGACATTTATTATTAAAAAATATTTTTATTGAAGATAAAAATTATTTTATTCCTTCAAGTTTAATCTACAAAATAAATAAAAAGATGCTAAACCCTACTGAGATAATATTTAATACCAAGATAAATCAAGAAATATTAAATAAAGGGATTATAAACATTAAACCTTCTATTGATACTGAAAAAATAAGAGAGTTCTCTAAATTAATAAAAATAGGCAATAATGATCTGTATAACTTTATATCTATTTCTTGGGATATTGGGGACAAAATATCTTTTTCTCAATCATTTAAAATACACAATCTGCCAAAAATGAAAACTATAATAGGAATTTGGAATCAAAGAGATAAAGAGATAAAAGAAAAAGAAATTACTTTATTTAAAGTTTTAAATCCTAACAAAGATCCTTTTAATCATAACGGATTTATAGAATTAAGAGGAGATTTTTCCCCTTTGTTAGAGCTTGAAAAAGGAATAAAAACTTATGTTATAGCTGGATGGGCTTCAAGATTCTGGGATAAAGAAAAAGATATAGGAATTATAGGTGATTATTTTAATAAAGAAGATGCAGGAACTGAATTACTATTTTATGATAAAAATAAAAATTTATTATACAAAAAAAAGCTTGTTTTCCCTTCATCTGAGCAGGGTATACCTATTGCAGATATGTCCTCTTTTATATTCACTAAAAAAAATTATAAAGAAAATAAAAATTCTGATTATATTGGATATTATGATTTTAAGAATGACAATTCAGACCTTCAACACATTTTAAATCATTTAATTATACATTTCTCTAAATTTAAAGTTTCAGATAATATAAAATTTATAAGATTTTCTACAGAAAACAACGCCTTTTTTAATTTAATTAATATTTTTCCGCTTAATAAATTAGATATAAATTTCATAAAAGAAAGGGCAGCTAATATTGATAATGGAAAATTCATTCAAGATGAATTTCCTCCAATAAAGGATTATAAAATAAAATCAATTGACACTTCAAAATTTAATAAGATAAATATAATTATAAAAAAAGCAGGTTATGAATATGGCAGAAAAAAGCAGGTTATTCTGCAAAATGCAATTAATAAAATCATAGATTATTCATATTCCATTAGAAATCATGCTTTACAATCAATTAAAGAAAATAAAGAAATGGAAAAAACAGTAAAAATGATTCTTGCAATAAATGATACTATTGGTTATATGGGTTATTGCCTGATAAAATGTCCTGAAGAATTGAGTAAGAAAATAGATAAAGCTATTATATATAATATAAATTTTTTTGAGAAAATCATCCCCTTATTAGAGAATAAAATAACTTCTGCAAGCTTAGGGTCATTACTCCAGACTAGATTTGCTGAACCTCTCATTTTATTTGAAAAAAAAGATTTACCTAAGTTAGATAAAAAAATAGAAGATTCTTTATTAAAAATAGAACTGATAAAAGATCCGTTTAACAAAATTCGCATAAGTGATGAATTAAAAAAAGTGATAAAACAAAAGATAGAGAAGGATTTTTTATCAGAAAAAACCAAAAACTATGTAGAATATTTAATAAAGGTAAATAATCTGAAAACAAAAAATTTTAATGAACTTGCCTTAAAAACAATTGATTGTGAAGATAAAAAAAAGTTTAACAAAGAATATATTATAAATAAATATAAAATATATGAAAGCTTGGCAATTTATTACCAATATCAAAATATATTATATAAGTTAGAATATTATGAAAAGATATCTGAGGATAAAGAAAGATTTAATGAATTAAAATTAATGCTAGAGGAATTTAAAAATAAGATATTATAAATTTGGCAGATTTTTCAAGAACACATTAATTTGTCTCCCAAATCCTTCCGCAGACATTCTTTTACACGCCAAGCATAAAACCCCTTCATAAGCATCTTCATTCACAAGAACAGGGATAAAATCAAACATTGCCCTCTGCTCTTTATTTCCAGATCTTGCAATTATATCTCCCTTTTTTACATGTTCAAAAACCAAAACATTTAAATATACAAATTACCACATCTGTATACAATTAAGAAGATAAAATGGAAAATAGTATATCTGTAAGAATTCCTGCAAAAGAACTTCGAGAAATTAAAATTATTTCTGAAGAAGAAAAAAGAAAAAAATCAGACATACTTAGAGAGATAATGTACAAAGGGATTATGGGAAAAAAATTAGAAATTGCATTAAAGAAATTTCAGAATAATGAAGCAACTGCCTCAAAAGCATCAGAAATAGCAGGAATACCTTTAACTTCTTTTTTAGATATTTTAAATCAGAAAAGTATAAATTTCCATTATACTCTTGAAGATTTAAGAGAAGATTTAGAGGATTAATATGATATCTGATTCGTCATCATTGATTATTTTTGCAAAAATAAACAAACTAAATTTATTAACTAAACTATATGATAAGATACAAATTACAAATGGAATTTATAAAGAAATAGTTGAACAAGGACTATTTATAAATGCTCCTGATGCAAAATTGATAAAAAAATATATAGATGATAAAAAAATAGAAATCTTAGAATTAGACAAAAAATATGGAGAATTTTCAAAAGAATTAAAAGAAATTTATCCACAATTAGGAATAGGGGAATCTGATGCTATTTCTTTAGCATTGCAAAAAGGAGATAAAAGCATTGTTATTGATGAACATTCTGGAAGGGTTATTGCAAAATTATATAAACTAAAACCTGTTGGTTCTCTAAGAGTTTTAATTGAATCTTACAAAAAAAATATTATTAATGAAACTGAGCTTAAGGATACTATTGGGGAGATGATAAAAAATAAATTTAGAATTGGAGCAGATGTCATAACTGAATTCTGGAAAATTTTTGAAAAATTAAAAAGAAAGAGAGATTAATTTTTGTGGGGCAAAAATTCACAACAAACTGTGTTGTATGACTTCAACACAGAAGACTAATTCTCTCTAACTCTTTATTTTTTTCACTATCAATTGATGATAAAAATTATATAATTTAGACTTATCCAAACCTCTCTCCCAAAAACTTCCCATTGACAATAGCTGAAGTAAATGGATATCCAGGGAAACCTCCCTTCTCTTTTTGAGCCATCAGCTTTGCATTCTCCAATAGCAAATAGGTTTTTACATCCAACAACTTCGCTCAAATAATCTGTCTTAATTCCTCCCGCAGTATAATGAACAGTTGGAATTATTTCTAATTTTCTTTTTGAATTCATAAAATAAATTTTGTTTCCTTTTTCAAGGTTGTCTATCTCCTGTTTTACAAGCACATCAAAAATTTCATGATAATCATTATTTTTGATTAATCTTCTAGTTTTTTCATCAAAAACATATCTTCCTTTTTCATCTACAAATTCTCCTTCTTTTGTTTCATTTCCAATAAGAATATTTCTGCCTTTGCAATAACCAAATGGATGAGTAAATATGCAGTCAAGATTTATTATTTTTCCGCCATTTTTATTAATAATATCAAAAACATTATAATTTTTATATTTGAAATTATCATTATATTGAAAACTACCACCATACCCACCTGTTGCTAAAACTAAATATCTTGATTTAATCTGAATTTTTTTATCTTTTTTCAGCAGGCTAATATTAAATTCATCTCTATCCTTTTTAAAATCAACAAGTTCTGTCTCAGTCTTAATTGATTTAATATTTTGTTGCAATTTTCTTAAAATTACTCTTCCACCCCTTTCTTTAGTAAGAGGAATAACTCCAAAACTTCTATATTCAAAATCAATGTCCAATTCCTCTAATCAAGTTAATGCCTGCGGGCATGACCTACGCTACGACTGACTAACTCCATCACA
>JBBSYU010000062.1:0-17051 GCA_038045105.1 Nanobdellota archaeon
GTGTGATGGAGTTAGTCAGTCGTAGCGTAGGTCATGCCCGCAGGCATTAACTTGAAGATATGAGACATCTGTTGATTAAGCTTTGGCTTCTTATTTATAATTTAGTTATCTCATTAACATTTTTGATTGCTTCATTAACCTATTACTGATAGATAAAGAAGCAGAGGATTATAAAGGAATATTTATAAAGTTAATTTATATAAATATTATATGAAAAGGGTGAAAAGTTTTTATGTTTTTTTAGTATGTTTGATATTTATAATATCAATTATAAATTTTATTGGAATTGTTAGTGCTGTTACTGAGACAAGGACTTTTAGTCTTGCTGAATTAGGTTCCACTCCTCCTGCTTCTGCCAGTGAAGGGTATTGTGCAAATCTTGATGCAGGAAATAAAGTTTGTCAATTAAAAGGATATGATGATTATGTAAGTTATACAACAGATGGATGGGGGGGTTGTGCAAATGATTATGCATGGGATTGGTATAATAATGTTTGGAAAAGGATTACAGATTGTAATGGTGCAGGGAGATGTTTAAGTTATATGCTTTCTCTTACTTGCACAAGAGAAACATGCACTCAAAAAACCTGCACTCAGTTAGGGAAAGAATGCGGGACATGGACAGAAGATGGATGCAATACTCAAATAACCTGCGGTGATTGTTCTGTTGGAAGCTGTATTGTAACGAATAACTTGAATGTTGCATTGAATAAACCTGCGACTGCAACAAGTTATATTGCTGAACATCCACCCGCCCATGCTGTTGATGGAAATCTTAATACCTATTGGGGGACTGGTGATTGCAGTCCTGCAACTCTAACTATTGATTTGCAATCTGAGCAATTAATAAATAATTATTCCATATCCTGCGGCGGAATTGCTCATGGAAATAAAGGAATAATAAAATTTTATAATTCTGCAAATTCTATTGTTGCTCAAAAGAATTATGTTTGTGATCTTAAGGGAACCAGCAGTGGTTTAACAGGAATTTTAAGTCCTGCTATTAATGTTAACAAGGTTATAATTGAGGCTCAATCAAATGGCAATAGTTGTAATTGCATTGCAAACCCTCTTCCTGCTAATTGCGGTGATTATATTAATCTAATTGAATTCCAGGCATATTCCAGCTGCGATCCTGTTGCAAATTGCATTGGAAAATCCTGCGGAGACGGTAACGGATGCGGCGGAACATGCGCAGGATGTATTGCAAGTTGTGGTGGAAAGAGATGCGATGAAAGTATTGGAATATGTGTGCCTATTGCGCATACATGTTCTTCTTCCAGCCAGACAATAATGAAATTAAGCAAGTCAACAAATTCTCTTGGTGCATTGTGGAATGATACATCATTCACTTATGATATTTGTTATAATGAAATTTTTGGAGAAAATTATGCAGGAGCAAACCCTCATGAATGCACAGGAAATAATAAACTAATTAATCTGCAACAAAGTGCAAATTCTCTTGGTGAAATTCCAAGTTTAAATAATTATAATATTCCTGTTTGCTATGGAAATTTATTATGCCTCAATGAAACAGGTTCTGGAAATGTATGCAGTGATGATGCTGACAAATTAGTTGCAAGATTATATAGTAATACAAATTCTAATATATCCAATGCAAGTGATGTTAATTTTCTTGTTAAAATATGCTGCAGAAAAAGTGCAGCCGGAAACACTTCATGGGAAAATATGAATGGGGTTCAGATAACAAGCGCAAATGTAAGTGATAGTGTAAGACTTGTTGTGAAGGGAGAGGTTGAAGAAAGAACAATAAACTATACCATTAAGAAATGTGAAACAGTTTGTACAGCAACTGGTGGTTTGATAAAATGGTTTGATAATATAAATGCTCAAACTTCTGGAAAAGGTTTTGCTGTTTGGAAAACAAGTGAGGAAGGAGATTTTTATTTTATTGCTAGAATACTTGATGCATCTGGAAATGTTTTAAGAGAGATAAATTCTTTTAATGAGCCTAATGGAATAGGAAAATTAAAAGTCAAGGGAATTGATAATTCCCTGCCTAAAACACAAATAACTAAACCCATTAATGAAACAAATTATACTCTTTTAGGTGCATTGACAAATGAAATAAGTTTTGAGCAGATTAGCTCTGATGAAGATGATGATTTAATTGCAACATGGGATTTTGGAGATGGAAATATAACTCTTCTTGGCGATTGTTTATCAGGAGGAAACTGCAACATTACTCATGCTTATAATTCTTCTGGAACAAAAATTATTGGATTGACTGTGAAAGAAACAACAAGAATACAACAGGCAAGAGACTTTACAAGAATATTTATTTATAAACCTGGAATGAATATTTTTGCTATTATTGATGAGCCTAGTTATAAAATGCCTGTCACAGGAGGAGGACAGCCGATTATTATAAGAGGAGACAGCAGTCATGTTGCAAATTGCTTTCTTGATGAGAGTGCATGCAACAGCGCAGCTGGTGTAAAAGGTCCTTGTTATCTTGTCAGGGATACTATAAATCCTTCTTCAGGAGTCTGGTGTTATAAACATGCATTATCAAATCAGCTTAGTTACACTTGGATAATTGATCCTGGAAAACCTTATGAAAATATAACTATCACAGATAACCAACCATTATTAAGAACATTCACTGAATCAGGAGAACATGATATAAAATTAAAAGTAAGTTACACTTATTAAAATAAATATTAGTAATGTTAAAACTGAGAAGTTATGGAGATGAGGAGATTAAGATATGAATGAGGGGCTAAGATGAGAAAAACTACACTTCACTTAATCAACAGATAAAACATATCTTAAGTTATAAAAAATACTGATAAAAAATATAGAATATCAAAAATAAACATGAAAAATAAAACAAAAAGAATAATTAATTGCATGATAACCCTAATATCTTTATGCTTAGTTATGCAATTTGTTTTTGCTACTGAAACCATTTCTGATGAAGCTTCAACTATATTAAGTGTAAGGGGAATTGTTAGATGTGACACAAGTCCTGGAAATTATGGAACTAGGTGGATAGATGGAAGAGAAATACCAATACAATATCCTCCTACAATAGGTGAAGGAGGAAATTGTTTTAATTCTGATGATAAAAGCCAGGATATATCTTGCTGCCCTCATAATATGATATGTCTTCCTACAGAAGGACCTAAAAAGGGAGTTTGCAATTACACTGTTGCAAATTCATGCCTTGATATAACAAACCCTATACAATGCAATTCAGCTTCTCCTGGATTTGCTGAATATTTTTACAATAGAATAATGTATAATGACGGAGGAGAACATTGCCATACTAATTTTGGCTTTAGTTATATTACTGGATGCTGGAATGAGACTTCATGCAGATGTTTTTGGAATGAAACCAGTTGCATAGGTGCATTAAATTATTCTAAAAAGTGTATTAATATAGAACCAGAGCAATATGGAGCATGTGAAAATTCTGTCATTGATGTTAATGATAATTGCGAAGCAGAAGGATATTATACATATAATATTAAATCTATCTGGACAGGAACTGGCACTGCGCCTGGTGATTGTCCTATAGGGCTTGTTACTGAATCAAGGGTTGCCTGCGGAACTGTTGCTAAATTAGGATTCTTTGGCATCTTTAATGTTATATGCGTCATAATAAGCCTGATTATTATTTATTGTTTTTATTTTTTAAAAGAAAAAAATCATAATAAAATAAAAAGTATTGGTAATGTAAAAACTTGACGAGATGTTGGCGAAGAGATTAAGTTGGGAATGAGTGTATCAAAAAACTGATAACTCACTAATCAACAGATGCCTCATTTCTTAAATTATGCATGATACCAATAAATATCAGTAATGTAAAAATTTATGAGTTATGAAGATGAGATGATTAAGATGTTTAAACACCTCTTAAAATTTTTATAATTCCAGTAAATCAATAATAAAAAACATAAAAAAATGAGGAAAAATAAATTATTTTTAGTTTTTGCATTTTTAATTCTAATTGAGATTGGATTTGTTTTTGTTATGGCTGAGATTTTTATTGGAAATCAGTCATATGAAATAGTTGATGAATATGGGCCTTCAGAACAAATTACAGGATGGATAAATATTAGCGCTAAAAATGAGCCTGCTAGCTCAATGCTAAGCTATGCTAACCAGAACATGATTTTAAAAGAATTTTTAGACAAAAACACAGGCGCTTATTCTTGTTTTCCAAGTGATTGCGAGCCTATGCATTCTATTATTGGGGGAGAGGTTGAACAAAAGGATTTTATAATCAATGAAGGACAATCAAAAATAATTGGGATAAAATTAACAGGAATTGTTGATAGTGTGTCTGATTTTTATTTTAATGTATCAACTAATTCCCAAAAATCATGCTCTTATCCTCTAAAAATAGATATTTTAAATGATGGATTATATGACTGGAAAACAGAGGGTGTTACAAGTGAACAGTGTTATATTGAAAAGCCATATGGATGTTTTAAAATTGACGGAGTTAAAACTTCAACAAGGATTCTTCCTGGTGCTTTTTATTGCGAGAAAACAAAAATACCTCCTGTAAAATGGTTTAGAATAGGAGCAAGAGTAACTGGAAACAGGACAGTTGGATTTAAATTTTCAATTAAAACAGAAGGCAGCCAAAAATACTGCCCTGAGCCTGTTACTACCAATAATTCAGGAGAAATAAGCTGTGTAGTTGGATTGGATGAAGAGCTTACAAAATATACAGAAGCTGAAATATGCATGGAAACAGATGGCGCTGATTATCCTGCTTATAATATCAGTTATCAGGATTATCAGCCATGCGGTTATTCACAAATAGGCACTGGCAATCCCAGCCCTCATGATTTTGAAATTTTTGTTTATCCTCTTAAATACAACAGCGTAAATAATTTCAAAGTTGAACAGGATTTATTTTCAGAGGATTTTATACTTGCAAATAAATTAAGCGAGTATATTTCTAGAAGATATGGCGGAAACTGCACACCTGAATGCATTATTCCTGTAAAAATAACCTCTGGAATAAACCAGAATCTTAAAATATTTAATTTAAATCTGGATTATGTTTCAGAAGCATTGGCTAGAAACAAAAACAAATTTTATGAAGTTTCGCAGGTTTCTCCTTTAATAAGTTTTAGTTTTAGAAAATTTGATTTGAGCAAAGCTAATTTCATTGCTCCTTCTGGCTATGGTGAAAATTATATTTCAGTGAGCCTTGGAAGCAAACAGATAATAAGGCAGAATGTAACAATAAAAAGAGTTCCAAAAATATATGATATTTTATATACTTCTCCTGCTGTTTTTGTTCCAATTAGTTTTTATGTTTATATGGAAAATGTGTCTAATATGACTGCAACTCTTAGATTTGACTGGGATTTTGGAGATGGGGACAAGCAGACAACAAACTCTAAACTAATAAAGCATACTTATTCAAGCATGGGAAGTTTTGATGTTAATGTGAAAGTTATAAAAGAAGGCATTGGCGAGGCAACAAAATCAATAAGATTAAATGTTGCTTCTCCAAAAGATGCTGCTGATGTTACATTAAAGCAAGAAAGAAAAGATTTAACAAATATAACTGCTTATATTGAATCGCTTCCTTCTTGGGTTAAATCTGAGATAAAGAAAAAAATAGATATAGATGATTTGGATGCAAGAATAAAGGTTCAGGAAGTGAATTATAGAGAAGCTATTGGAGAAGAGTATGTAAAAGTCATGCAGGATATTTTGGGCATTAAAGTTCCATATATTGTTAAAACAAGCCAAAAAATTGAAAATATGCTTTTTATTCCTAATGGAGAGATTTTTGATTTAAAAAGATTAGAAGATGCACGAGGGGAAGCATTAAAAGATGAAAGTGAAGGACTAAATGAAAAGTATTTTGTCTCTATTAATAATTGGATTAGCAAAAATCTTAATGCGAGTTTTCAATCAGAAACTTATACTGCTTATTATAGAACAGGTGAAAGTGAGGATTTGCTTTCCTACATAAAGCTTACTCTTGCTCCAAAAGAAAATGTAAAAGATCTCTATGTGGTTATTATTGGGGACCCTGCAAAAATAAAATTTAATGACGAAACAGATTTAAAAACAACCCAGATTGGAGAAGATGCAATTGCAGTAAAATTCTTAGATATGGGAAGTGAAACAAAAACAATAGAATTTATTTATCCTGGAAAAATAAATGCTGCTGCGCTGCCTTTTATTATTTCTCCTGATTTAAATGATGTGGAGATAGTTAGTGAGATTGGAAAGTGCAATAATAATAAGGTATGTGAAAGCGGTGAAGATTCTTCAAATTGCAGAAATGACTGCAAACCCTGGAAATTGACTATTATACTTATATCAATCCTGTTTATTATTGCATTAATTGTTTATATTATTCTGCAGGAATGGTATAAAAGAAGATATGTATATTATTTATTCAAGGACAGGAAT
Organism: Nanobdellota archaeon; assembly: GCA_038045105.1. GTDB lineage: Archaea > Nanobdellota > Nanobdellia > Pacearchaeales > GW2011-AR1 > ARS1285. Next base: position 6,418 of record JBBSYU010000062.1, read on the forward strand.
CAGTTATTTAATCTTATTAATTACATGAATAATGCAAGCATTCAGAAGCAGACAAAATCGCAGGTATTTTCAAACTTAAGAAGATATCATTGGAAAGGGGAGCAGATGGAATTTGCCTGGAGAAAATTAAAAGGATACAGAACTGGAATGTGGGAAATTCCTATTTTTAAATGGAGAGAGAATAAAGAAGTTAAAAGAGAGCTTGATAAGAGAAGAGGAATTACTAATGTTTCCGGGCCTGCGGGATTCAGGCCTGGACAGGGCAGATTAGCAAGATAATAAAATTGTATTATAATTTATTTAGTAAATTTAAAATTAGTAATATGTTAATGAAGAGACTAATATATTGATTAGGTGCTACTAAAACAAAACTTATGAACAGATGTTTCATATCTTAAATTATATATGATTCAAAGGAATAATCTATGTTAGTAATATAAAAATCTAAGGAGTTATGGGTGAGAAGATTAAAATTTTAATGAGTTGCAAAATCAATATCATTACAAAACATTAAAGTTTAAAAACACTGGAAATTTTTAAATATCAATAGGATTATTAATATTCTAATATACTAAAAAGAGAATGGCAATAAAAATACTAGCTAACTTTACAAAAAGAATGTTTAATCTTTTCTTTCGGAGAAAGAAAGACATAAGCCTTGGATTTTATGGGCCTCCGAACTCTGGAAAAACTTCTCTTGCAAACAGGATATGCAAAGACTGGACAGGAGAAGAAATTGGAAAAGTCTCAAGAGTTCCTCATGAAACAAGGCATGTTCAGTTCAGGGAAGAAGTTGAAATCAAGTACAAGGAAAAAACACTGAAATTCAAGCTGATTGACACTCCCGGAATTGCAACCAAAATTGATTATGAAGATTTCATAAAAATGAGAATAAAAAGAAAAGATGCTCAGAAAAGAGCAAAAGAAGCTACCCAGGGCGTTATTGAATCTATTAAATGGCTGGAAGACATGGATGCTGTTGTTATTGTCTTAGATTCTACGAAAAATCCATATACCCAAGTAAATATAACAATTGTTGGAAATCTTATTTCAAGAAATATTCCTGTACTGGTTGTTGCAAATAAAATTGATTTGCCAAAATCAGATATAAAAAAGATACAGGCTGCATTTCCAGAATATGATGTTGTTGGAATATCTGCCAAGTATGGAAAGAATCTTGAAGAGTTTTACGAATCAATATTTAAACTGGCGAAGATGGTTTAATTGATAAAAATATATTGGAAATATAAATTATAAAGAAATGAGGGTGAGAAGATAAAGTTATGAAATGATAAGCAAGAGTTATGAAATACAAACAACATAACAAATCAACAGATGATATAACTGATTAAGAAATATACAATACCAATATGGTTCAGTAATAAAAAATCTAAGAGATGAAGATGATAAATTAAGATATTGATGAGAAACTAAAAATAACAGATGCTCCATATCTTAAAGTTTATACATTACCAAAATATCAGTAATAAAACAAAACTTTTAAAAAAAGTTTTAACAAAAACTAAAAATAAACATTTAAATATATATAATAAATTATATAAATAAAAAAGGTGATAAAATGAATAAGATAAATGACTTATTAGATAAAATTCTTTATTGGATTTTACTTATAATACTAATCTTAGGTTTAGGAATTTTAATAAAAATAATGTTTTTTGGAGGAGTAAAATGAGATTTGGGGATGTTTTTGACCTGTTTTTTAAAATAATACTCTTGATACTGGCAATAATAATAATAGTATGGGAATTACAACTTTTATTTGGGGGAAGTCCTACAGTGGAAGAACTGTTAATTGGAATTATTTTTATTATAGGAGGTTTTGTATTTAATCATCATAGGGAAATAGGAGTAATAAAAAACGAGATGAAACATAATTTTTTAAATATAAAAAACAGCTTTGATAGTATAAAACAGGATATTAGCTCAATTAAAAAAGACATAAATTTAATCAAAAAGAGGCTGAAAGTATAAAACATGGCAAAGAGTAAAAGATTAAAGGGATTAACACTGCATTTTATTCCTTATTCAGAGATAGCAAAACTTGAAACTGTTGAAAGAATCAAGAAATTACTGAAAATAATTCTTGATAATAAAATTATAATACTTCAGGGAAAGCTTAAGCCTGAGGAAGAGAGCAGGCTGATTGAAGATACAATGATTATGATTGGAAAAATAAAAGGATTTAAAGGTGTTGAACTTGAAGTTATTTCTCAGGAAAATGGAGAGCAGACAATGTTTGATAAATTCAAGTCTGGAATAGCAAAAGCACTTGTTGGACAGAATGATGCTATAACTGTTATTGGGCCTGCAACAGTTATCAAAGAGATGAAAAAGGACCCTAAGAAACTAGAGGTGATGATGAGATAAGTTTTAAGGAGTATGATAAAATGTTTTATTTTTTTGTTTCTATTGCTGATACAATGCTTGTTATTAATCCTATGATTATACCAAATGCGCTTATTACTAATCCAATAATATCTAAAGCATTAATTTTTAATAATACAATTGAAAAATAAATAAAAATTAGAATGTTTATAAGTTGAGAAAATATTGCCAGTCCTTCTGAGGTTTTCATTTTAAATGAATTTAAGTTAAAATTGCTCTAATGATTCCAAAGATTAACAGTCCTACTGCTATAAATCCTAAAATCCAAGTTATAATCTGCAATATTTCCAATGTTCTCTTTTTCATATAATTAATAGTTTATCAAAATATATAAATTTACCTTTTTGCTGGTATTTTACTTACCTTTCTAAATTCACTATAAAATAAAAGAAGCAAATTAATTCATTAATCGATTTTGTATTTCATCTCTATCTATTACATCTCACTGCATAACTCTGCTGATTATTGCACTTACTAACTTCAAAAAAATCTTTCCTTAAACAAAGTTTGGAAAGATTTAACTTCGCAAAGCTGAGCAATTACTTTTTGCTTGTCTTTAGCCTATGATTAAGTGGTAAACAATATTTATATATAGTTCTTTTGATTTAGATTTATATGAAAAGGGTAAAATATATTGGTAATGTGTAACTAAGGTAGGTTAGTGAGAAGTAGTAAGTGAAAGAAATATCAAAAGCGCTTAATCAACAGATGCTTTAACTGATAAAATATGCATGATACCAATAAATATCAATACCATGCCACACCAGTGTACTCGATGCGGGGAAATATATCCTGATGCAGCCCAGGAACTTTTAAAGGGATGCAGTTGCGGAAGCAAATTTTTTTATTATATTAAAAAAGAAAGATTTGATGAGTTAAACCAGATAAATAATCAAGAAATACAAGATACATTAATTCAATTGAATAAAGCAGATAAAGTTCAGATTGAAAAAGATATCAGAGAAATAACTGGATTAAGCGAGGAGCCTGAAAAACCTGTTATTCTTAATATTGAATCTGTAAGAGTGTTAAGCCCTGGCAAGTTTGAGATTGATATTATTAATCTTTTTTCAAAAAAAAGACCTTTGATATACAGGCTTGAAGAAGGAAAATATATTATTGATTTAAATTCTTCTCTTAAAGTCAGCCAATCTGAAGTTGATAAAAAAATAAGAAATCCTGAATTAGCAATGGAAAATAAGGGTTCTGAAGAAGAGGAAAAGATTTTGGAGAATGAGGAAGAGAACGAAGAAAAAGAAGATGGGGAATTTGAAGAAGATGAAGAGGATGATGATAAAGAAAATGAGAATGAAGTAAAATAGTTCTGGAAAATATATTAATAATAAAATAATTTTTAAGAGTTGTATAGTGAGTTGATTAAGTACACTAAACTATAATACTTCCCTCTTTTTTAGTTAGGGGCTACTTTTTTAAACATCGTCGGCTCTCTGCCAGCCGATGTTTTTTCTTAAATCAATAGTGCATAATAAACAGCGAGGAGAGTTGTAGATTGTGAGATTGGTAATTAGTAGGCAATAATTATGAATTGATGTAATTAAGCGAGAAAAACTTATTCAAATGATATTTATTCTTTATCCTCTTGTTTTTTAATATCCCTATAAACATTATAGGCTGCAACAGCACCCTCTCCACAAGCATTAACTATCTGTTTCAGTGAATTATCAGTAACATCTCCTGCAGCAAATATTCCATCAATATTTGTTCTCTGTTCTTTATCTGTTATTACATAATTTTTTTTATCTAATTTAACCTTCAAATCTTTAAGAAGTCCTGTCTCAGGAACACTTCCTATTTCAATAAAAACACCATCTGCCTTTATTGCTTTTCCTGTCTTTAATTTAATTTCTTCAACATTTTCCTTTCCATTTATTTCAACAATCTCTTCATTAAAAATCAGTTGTATTTTCTTTTCCTTTGCTACTAGATGAATCCAGTAAGGTTCTGCTCTTGAAAATTTTGCCTGCCTGTAAATAATATAAACTTTGGAAGCAAATTCAGCCAACAATAATGCAGAACTAAGCGCAGCATCACTTCCTCCTGCAACTGCAACAATTTTATTTTTATAGAACAAAGCATCGCAGCTTGCGCAATAACTAATTCCTCTTCCTGAAAATTTGCCTTCTCCAGGAACATTCAGCCTTAATCTCTCTGTTCCTGATGCATAAATTATTTTTCTGCAATTATAATTATTTTTCTTTGTGGAAACAATAAATTCTTCTTTATTCTTTTTTATCATAATAACTTTATCATAAATTATTTCAGCACCAAGAGATTTAGCCTGTTTTGTTACTTTTTGCATAAGCTCAAAACCCTTTATATTTTCATAAGAAGGAAAATTACATACTTTAGAAGCAGTTGAAGCTGTCCCCCCTATATTTTCAGATATAACCAGAAAATTTAAATTATATCTTGAAGCATAAATCGCTGCCGTAAGCCCTGCAGGGCCTCCGCCAATAATTATTAAATCATATTTCATTTCCATACTAAGATGATTGCTTTTTTAAAGTTTGTTAATGAAGTGCTCTGTCCGGAGTTTTAAATTAATACATTTTTGCACAATTATTTCCTCGTTTTTGATTTGTTCTCCCTCATTAATAGGGGGAGAAAAATAAAAAACAGGCTATTTTTGGAGAATATAAGTCTATCATAAGGTTATTCCGGACAGAGCATAATGAAGATTATTTGAAATATTAGTAGTGTAAAAATCTGATAAGGTATGGGTGAAGAGATTAAGATATTAGTGAGAGATTAAGATGAGAATCAGCAAATAACAGAACTCATAATCCACTTAATCAACAGATGAAATATCTTATAAGTTATTGATAATACTAACAAAAAAATTTAGAGAAATATTTATAAACCTATTATTATTATTATTATTATGAAAAAAGAGTGTAGTGTATTAGCAATTGTTTTTTTAATAGGGCTGATTTTAGTTTTATCTATTAGTTTTATTTCTGCTGCATCATGCACTGACAGCGATGCAACAGCTCAATATCCTAGGGGAATAAATTATTTTGCAAAAGGAAATATTGTAACAGATACTGGAACTTTTGCAGATGTTTGCGAGGCAAATGGTAAAATAAGGGAGTATTATTGCCCTACACAGAATATTTCAGCTTCAATGAGTGTTAACTGCGCTAATCTTAAGGCAGGATATGTCTGCAGTGATGGAGTTTGTGTTAATTCTTCTACTATTATTCCTGCAGACCCTTGTGCAAATGTAAACTGCAATGATAATAATGCTTGCACTGATGATTCATGCTCTAATGGAAATTGTGTAAATACTGCTAAAACTTGTCCGAGTGGACAGAGTTGTAATAATGGGGTTTGCACTTTTTCTGTGGAAATAGACAGATGTTCTGACTTAAACAATGATGTAAAATCTAAAATAATTGAACTTCAAAAAAGTGGAAAAAATATAACTTTGCGAGAAGGAGATATTACTTATAGAAGAGACTATCTTGTTGTTAATAGCCCTTATCCAGATGGAAAGGTTTTAAGGGTTTATACCATTTATAATTCATCATATTCTTATTACAATGATAAAGTCACTTTTCAAGATGTTATTGGTCTTGAAAATTATGAAACAATAATTACTTCAGAAGGCTCTGGAACGGTAACTATTGGGGGAATTGTTTATAGTGTAAATTACTATGCAAATGATCCAAACCGTGATAAATGGTATGTTACTCTGAGTTGGGCTCCATTAAATGAGGTTTGCACTTTCACAAATTGCCAAATAATAGATACCCAATGCACAGACTCTGATGGAGGGAAGAATAAATATGTTAAAGGAAAAATGTGTTTAGGAAACGAATGCAAAGAAGATGCTTGCAAATTAGGAGATAACAAAGAGAATTATGTTATAGAGCAATATTGTTATAATGAAAATAATCCCTCTGATATGTATATGCATTGTCCCAATGGCTGTTCAGATGGAGCATGCATAGAAATAGTTCCTGGGCAGAATGAGGTATGCCAAAATCTAATTGATTTGATTGCAAATCCTGAAGATATCAGCATTTATGATCAAACATATCAAGCAAATGACTGGAATTACAATTATAGTAGTTGGATGTGGATTAATAATCAGGAAGAAAAATATAATGAATATAGTGCATCATGGTCTTCTTATGATAATGATAAAAATTCTTATGTAAATACTCGTTTGATGATTTTTGATAATAAAAATATTGATTTAAATAACTGGATAAAAGAAAGAACAAATTATCCAGTATGCAAGATTAATACTTATTGGAATTATGACACTAGTAAAGAAAATATTATCTATATATGCAACTGGGACATATTAAATAATAAACAAGACTTAAATAATTATCAATATAAATCAAGAGGAATATTTTGGGCTAATAATAATGTTGTTGTTCAAATTTATGTTTCTTCAGGCAGAAGCCTGACAGATGATGAAGTAAACAAAATTGCTCTAAAGAGAGTTAATGACTTATTAAATGATTTGAAGAATAATGAAGGAAAATATATTGACTATGATAATTTTGATGTTAGTTATCTTGCTAGAAACTTCATAGACTTATCTTTAAAATACTGTGGTTCAGATTTGAAAGAGCCTGTTATTGAAGGAACAAATCAGACCTGTTCCCCTAGCTGGCAGTGTAAAATAGAACCTGTAATCTGCCCTGAATATGGTTATCAAAAGAAAACATGCATTGATTATTGGTGCAATCAAGAAAAAAGAGAAGAGCAAATTTATTGTTCTCCTGGATTATGCTCTGGATGCTATAAGCCAAGATATTATTCCTTGGAAAGCAGAAATACAGATAATATCTGCATACCTTATGGAACAAGATTTGTATTTAAGAAAGGGGAATCATTAAAGATTCCTGAATGGGAAATTAATAGAGAGGGATATTTTAATCTAACAATATTAAATGAAAATGAAGGTGTTATTTCCCTTGTTCAGTCTATTCCTATAACTCTTGTAGTTAATGGACAGACTTTCAATGGTGAAATCGGGGAGAGTATGAATTTTTATGAAGGAACTTCCTATGATGTTGACTATAAGATTAAGGATGGCTCACGTTATGAAGAAAATAAAATTACAGCACTTGTCAAGGATGTTCATTATTCTGAAAATCCAGATGAAAGATATGTTGAAATAAGAATGGGTGAAAATGATTTCAATGCATATTGCAATTATGACGGAAATATCTATGAACAAAAGATGGTGGATTCCCAGGGAAACTGGGCAACATGTCAGAATAATTATGAATGTGAAAGCAATTTATGCTCATCAGGAGAATGTGTTGAGATAACTAAAATGATTCAAGAGGTAAAAGGGTTTAAATCTACATTTGTCAAGATATTCTGCAAACTTGCCCATTTGTTCAGCATTGAGAATTATGAGCAATGTGTTTCTTCCAGACTTTAATATAGACTTTCAGATTAGGATATTTGGTAATATAGAAAACTTGAGAAGATGTTGATGAGAGTCATAAATTATGAAATGTTAGCGAGAAGTGAGGCAACATCAAACTCACTTAATCAACTAATCCCCTAACTTAGAAAGTTATTACATTACCAATGCATAATAAATAGAATTATAAATATTAGTTTTCTATTATAAGTGAAAAGAGAGTGTTAAGTAAAGTATTTAACTTAATATTTGCTCTCCCTCTCTTGATGTTGAGGTAAGATATATTACTAATAATAAAACTTAGCGAAATCTTTGAGCAAGAGGAAAAGATTGAGCAAGAGTTCATTCAACAGAGAGGCGGTAAATAATATGGATAACATAAATAACATCATTAAGGAAGAGGTTTTATTGATAAAACCTTCTTTGGAAATCATTAATAATATTAAATATGTTTCTAATAAATTTATTTCTGGACTTGAAAAAAGATTGAAAAACAAAAAAATAAAAGCAGATGTTTTTGTTGGTGGAAGCCTTGCCAAAAATACACTTGCAAAAACTGATGATAATAATTATGACGTGGATATTTTTGTGAGATTTGATAGAAAGTATAAAGATGATGAGATTTCTGAATTACTTGGGAAAGTAATTGGGAAATTTGAAAAAGCAAAAAAAGTTCATGGTTCAAGGGATTATTATCAGATTTTAATAGGAAAGATGGTTCTTGAGATAATTCCTGTTGCAAAGATTTCAAGGCAAGAGCAGGCAAGAAATGTAACTGATTTGAGTTATTTTCATGTTAATTATGTTTTAAAAAATTTAAAGAAAAGGAAGAAACTTGCTGATGAGATTATAGTTGCTAAAGCATTTGCTCATGCACAAAATTGCTATGGGGCAGAGAGTTATATACGTGGTTTTTCAGGATATTCTGTTGAATTACTTATTTTGCATTATAAATGTTTTTTGAATTTTATAAGGGCAATGGCAAAATCAAAAATTGATGAAAAATTAGTAATTGATGATGAGAAATTTTACAAGAATAATAAGAATGTTTTAATTGAGATGAATGAATCAAAGTTATCAGGCCCAATTATACTAGTTGACCCAACATTCAGGCAGAGAAATGCTCTTTCAGGACTTTCTGCTGAAACTTTTAAAGGGTTTAAAAAAGCATGTGCTGAATTCCTTAAAAAACCTTCTCATGAATTTTTCAGAAAGAAAAATGTTTATGATGAATTTAAGGGAAATAAGAATCTTGAAATTATCAGCATTAAGACTACAAAACAAGCAGGAGATATTTCTGGAACAAAATCAAAGAAATTCCTGGATTTTTTTATTTCTCAGGCTGCTCGTGAATTTGTTGTGAGAAAACATGGTTTTGATTATGATGAGAAAAAAAATATTGCTTATTATTATTTAATTTTAGATAAAAAGCCTGATGAGACTATTAAAGGACCTCCAATAATAAGAGTTGAAAACCTGACTGGATTTAAAAAAGCACATGCTAATGCATTTGTAAAAAATGGGATTGCTTATGCTCATTTATCTCATAAGCAGAGTTTTGAATCCTGGCTGAAATATTTCCTGGGAAAATATAAGAAAGTAATAAGGGAAATGAGTGTGAAAGAGATAAGAATGACTTAAACTCTTGACAGAGCAATTTTCTAAAAGGATTTAAATAATTCATGCATTATTTAATTTAATGAAATTTGAAATTGATGTTAGTGGCTATGATATTTTTAAAGATACTTATGTTATTTGTATTGCTAGAAATGATGGAGAGATTATAAAGGGTTTTAAATTCAATGAGGGGCTGGTAAATAATTTGATTAGAAATTGGAAGGCTAATAAGTATCGCTATGAATACAATGACTATGAAACCAAAAGAGGGATATTTAAGGTTAGGATATATTCTATAATTTTATATTATCTATTTAATTCTATAGAAAAACCAGATTGGATTTCTTTAACAATTTGTAGAGATTTTGAAGGACGAATTAATGAAATAACTCAAAATCTTAAATATTTTTTAGAAACAATTTTAAAAATAAAAGTTGGGAAACCATTATATCAAAAATTATCAAATAGCTCTCATGCCCATATTTATGCTAATATGATGAGAAGAGATACTAAAAATTTATTAAAAACTTATGTAGATATAAGTCTTGAAGACATAGAAAAATTTCTTAAAAAAAGAAAATAAGTTACACCAAGGGGTCTTTGGACCGAAATACCCATTCAATCCCCCCAATTAGTATTGGACGAATTTCCTGGCGTTTGGCGTATTAACATTATGCTTCTATTATTTATAAACTTTTGTGTGATTTCAGAAATTCTCTTTTTCATTTTAATTTCTAACTACTTCAAAATTTATGGGTATTTGGTATTTAAGTGTTGCATCTGATTTATAGGCTTTCTGCCTTTCTCTTGAATTTGGAATTCCAGCCCTAATTCTATATTTTGTCATTGTCCTTCTTGCATATCCAGTTCTTACAGCTATTTCATCATCACTGAATGCTCTTGCTTCTTCTGCTTCCTCGGCTAATGTGTCATTCAATCTTGAAGCAATTGCTATTTCTAAATAATCGTTTTTATTTGGCATTAAATTTCTTACAGGATAAGTTCTTTCATTTTTTTCTGCATCAATTACAGAAACATATCTTGATTTTCTTAATCTAGAAAGAGTTGTTGCATGAACTCCAAGTTCTCCTGCTGAAATTCTTAAATCATAAACATTTAATTTAAAAGGACTTAATGAAAGTGACATCCTCCCACGACTAAAGTCGTGGGCTTCCTACGAACGAGCGAAACTTCA
>JBBSYU010000063.1:0-10347 GCA_038045105.1 Nanobdellota archaeon
CTTTATTATCATTTGCCATATTTCTTCCAATAGTGCTTGTTTTGGTAGAATTATGGATTAGGTGAATAAATTTTCTCCTGAATGGCTTTGGAATTGGTTTTAGTTCAGAGTATATATAACTAGAGTCCAGTGTATGAACCTGATTTTTTCTTTCTATAAAATATTTGTTCAGTTGAGATTCATCATGCCATTTTGCAATTATGTTCTTGTTTAAGTCAATATCTATTCTTTTCTCAAGCTCTTTTGTTAGTTCTAAAAATGCTTTGCTCTGCCCCCCAAAAAAAGTTCCTGCACAATAATTTGATAAATTATCATTCTTGTCCACTGCAGCTGTTGATTCTTTATTGAATTCAAACTCCCCTTGCTTCTTAAGATAACAAATATGCCTCACGCCAAACAAAGGCTTGTCATGAGAGAAAAACTCCTCTTCTATTACAGAAGAATTAGCAATCATGTCAGCATCTATATATATTATATGGGAATATTTTTTCAATTTTTTTGATGCCATATTAATCATCTTAAATCTCAGTAAGGTTGTAAACGGCCATTTCTGATGTTTTACAGGAATAATCACAACATCTTTTTTATCCTTTAAAAAATCATAATCAACCATATCTGTGTAAACAAAAAAGTCCTTAGGAGTTTTTGTTAAAAAATATTTTTTTATTGTTTCATAATATTTTGGAAAAAAATCAATATATTTGTTTGTTCCGATAAACAAAAAGGCAATTTTAGTTGCTTTTTGCATTTGTTCCTTTCCTGATTCCTGCTCAACGCCTCTTTTTAATTCTTTTATCAAAGCTTTCTTATCCAGGAGATACCTGCAATAATAAGCTGTTTTAAATCCAAATAATTTTATAATTATTTTCCCTATAACTCTCGTTATTTTATTTGACATTTTATTTATATTGCTGATTTAATTTTAGATAATGATTTTCCAAGTCTCTTTTTCTTTTCATGGATTTATAGGCTGCTCTCATTAATTCAAGACTTCCCAAATGTTTTATAACCAAGGGAATTTTATTCATTTTATCAGTTCTGAAAATATCCAAATATAATCCACTTCTTAACAAATATCTGCTAATTGGTCTTGGCAAAAAGGGAATCCAACACATAAATCTGGATATTGCTGCTAATTTTTCATCTGCTTTTTTTGAAAGTTCTGGAATTTCTGAAGAACGTATCTTTCCTTTGTTAATTATATCTTTCTCAAAGTTATCATCAATCATATTGTAATTTTTAGCTATATTTATTATTTCGCTGCTTGGATAGTATTGCATCCAATATTGGGAAATTACATCAGGCTTAAGATCTATGTAAAATTCTATTCCTTTTTCCAATTCCTCTGTTGTTTGTCCAGGCAATCCATAAAGATGGTCCACATGAACATAAATTTTCTGTTTTTTAAGCTCTGCAACTACTTTTGCAATAAGTTCATTAGTGTCGCTTCTCTTGCATATTTCTTTTCTTACCCTTTCTATTGGTGTTTGAACACCTATTTGAGATTTAAAACACCCTCCTTCTTTAAGTATAGATACTATTTCTTTATCCATAAAATGAGGATGCGCCAGCATTTTAAAAGGAATGTTAATTTCTTTTTTATACTCTTTAAAAAAATCCCTTAGCCATTGCTTATCAAAAGTAAAACAATCATCTCCAAAAAAGATTATATGATAATTAAATTTTTTCCTGGTTTCTTTTAATTCATCTATCACACTTTTCACGCTTCTTTTTCTTAGCCATTTATCTCCATGATACAATTTTTTTAAATAATTATTGAAACAATAAGTGTAGCCAAATGGACAGCCTCTGCTCGTCATGAAATAATAAGTCTCTCCTTTAAGATAAGGCGCTTCTTTAAAAAATAATTCTTTATCTGGAAATGGCAAACTATCTAGATTTTGAATAAGAGGCCTTAATTTATTTTTTATTATCTTTCCATTTTTCTTAAGCCATGTATTTTTTATATTAGTTTTTTTCGGATTTTCAACCAACTCAACTATTGTTTCTTCACCTTCTCCTATTACAACATAATCTATAGATTTATTTTTTATTACCTCTTCTGGACAGGCAGTTATATGAGGCCCTCCAAAAATAACTGGAATATTTTTTATTCCTTTTATAAATTCAGATAAATTACAAGCCCAGAGATAATCATCAGTCATGATAGAAAAACATATAAAATCAGGCTTAAAATTCTCAATTCTCTCTATTAATCTTTTTTGCAAACTTTTTTTTTCTTCATAATCTGAAATAATGATGAGGTCTGTTTCATGCCCTGCTTTTTTTAAAACAGATGAAAGATATTCTATGCCTAAGCTTTCATGACCATTGTCTCTATGAACAAACAAACATTTTACCATAGATTTTAATTATTAAAATACAGATATTTTTAAGCCTTTTGGTATCTGCAGTTAAATTTGATTTGATTATTTATAAACATTTATATTCACATATTCAAAAAATTATAAAAACTATTTCTAACTAAGAGTGTATATAAAAGGAGATAAGGTACTGCTTTGCCCTACAAAGATTAATAATCCCACCAATATTAATAAGATTATTAAAGGCAAAAGCCACCATTTTTTTCTAACCTTAAGAAAATTCCAAACTTCCACAATAAAAGGTGCATTATTAGACATAATAAATAAAATACAATCAAATTTATAAATCTTTCTTAACTAATAAAGATTATGGAAGAACTTAAGCAAGAAAATAGGATTGAGATGTCCTATGCTAAACTAAAAAAAGTTGTGAAAAAGATATTTAGTGTTTTGTTGATAATAATTCTTGCATTGATATTAATAGAATCAATAGCATATGCTGGTGGAAAAATATATAGAATACTTATCCCCTCTATAACTCAAGATCCTCCTTACAGAGGATTAATGGAAGTTACTAATCAAAACGAAACTTTTGTTAGGGACTACATCAGAGATCTGAGAGGTTCTAGTGCAATAGTATATTCTACTTATGTAGATTATAAACCTGCTCCAAATTATAAAAGCAAGGAATTGAATATAAATTCTGAATCTTTAAGAGAAAATGGGGCTAAAAAATGTAATTTACAAGGAAAACCCATTAAAATCTTTATGTTTGGCGGTTCAACAATGTGGGGGTGGGGAGTTGGAGATGATGAAACAATACCTGCTTATCTATCTGAATACTTATGCAAAAGAAATATATCTGCAGAAGTATTGAACTATGGTGTTTTTGGATGAGTTAATACTCAAGAGACAATAGAGTTTCAAAAACAGCTCAGCAGGGGGAATAATCCAGACATAGTTGTTTTCTATGATGGTTTAAATGATGTTCAAATATCTGCAATCAATCAAGAAGCAGGCATTCCTCCTACATATAAATACAATCTAGAAGACTTTGAATCTTGGAAAAAATTAAACATCCTTAGATGGGCTAGACATAACTCAGAAACTTACAAGGTTTTAAAGGTTTTTTTAATTATCTTAAAAATACAGAACCAACCGGACGGATGGGATACAAAAAAAATGAATGAATCCTTGAAAGATCAAACCTTGCTATTATATATGAGTCATGTAAAAACCATTAAATCCATGGAAAAAGAATTTAAATTTAAGTCTTTTTTCTTTTGGCAACCTTCTATATGGCAGAAAACAAGTTTATCTAATTTTGAAAATAACATAAACTCAACAGATAGAAAATCTTTTGATGAAGATTATATAGATATAACAAAAAGATTAAAAAAAGAGAAAGAAGTTATTGATATTTCAGATGCATTAAATGGAATTAACAAAACATTATTTATCGATGAAGGACATCTCTCAAAAGAGGGTAACATATTAATTTCTGAAAAAATTGGGGAGAATATTGTTGCATATTTAAAATCCGGTAAAAACAAGTTCTAGTAGGACATCCTCTACACTTTAGACTGGTTTCCTTGATAATGCACAATACCCCAAAGCTAATTCTCAGTTGATTAATCGAGGCATCTTTTTTATTACTAACATATTTTACTACATGTCAGAAATATTTTATGGATTTCTGAGCACATTCAGAAATTTTCTTAAAAATTTCTGATGTCCTGAAAGGATGGTAGATTACTTTTCATTAAAGAAATAACGGATTTAACTTACTTTCTAATAATTGTTAAAATGAGAAATAGTTTATGTTTTTAAAATGAGATTATATAAAATTATCATGAGGGGATGGATTTTTAAGCCTGTGAAGGTATTTATTTGTCAAGTCTAACCTGCATCCTTTCTTGCAATCATGAATTCCCGCATGTTGTATTTTCTTTAATACTTCTTTTCTTTTTTCACTCACCCATATTTGGGAAAAATCTTTTTCATAGATATTCCCATAAGAAAATTCAGGCATGTCATAATAAAGATGGCAAGGCATGACATTTCCTTTTTCATTGATTATTGCAAAAAAAGGAAGTCCGTGGCATACCTTATAATTTTGTTCATTTGAAACACTTTCCATCCTGTTAATTCTAAAAAAAACCTTGAAGTTTTCTGATGAGATTTTGTCTAATTCATATTTTAAAACAGCTAATCTATTATAGTCTGGTGAGAATTTATTAATGCTGTTTGGATTTTGCGAATAAGGTTTTACCTGCAGATTATCAACTCCTAATTTTTTGCATATCTCTGCCAGTTCCAATAATTCATGTGCATTTTCATTGATTAATAAAAACTGCACACCAAGAGTTGTCTGGAAATTATTTTTTTTCTTTATCTCAACTGCCTTGGATAGATTATCTATTATAATATTAAAATCTTTTTCAGAAGTTCCATGAATTCTTGAGTGGATTTCAGGTGTAGCTGCATCAAGACTAAATCTTATCCATGATGCATAAGGAAGTGTTTCTTCTGCTTTTTTCTCGTTAAACAAAACAACATTTGTTGAAAAAGAAACATCTATTCCATATTCTTTTGTTTTTCTTACAATTAATGAAAAATCTTTGTGCAATAGAGGTTCTCCTGCTCCTGAAAAACATACCGACTTAACCCCCTGTTCTGCCATGTCTTTTAAATTTTCTAAAAGCACATCTGTTTTAAGGCTGTTATTTCCTCTTGCCCAATCAAGCCCGCAAAAAATGCATTTATGATTGCATACATTTGTCAATCCTATTTCCACATAGACTGGAAAACAATCCCCTTTTTCAATCCATTCAGAAACTCTTTCAGGATGAAACATCAACTTATGACTATCAACATTAATGTGCTCTACCATTTTTTTACTGCTTTAGTAAAAAAAAACAAGTTTAAAAGTATTTGTGTTATGCTGTGAAAACAGAAATTTTATTTATAAAAAGCAACTATTCTTTCCAGCTCTTTTTCATAACCTCTTTCCTTAAGAACCTTTGCAGCCTTATCTTTTCCAAATTTAAAAACCAAGGTGTTTGCTAGTTCTAATCTTCCTACATCAGATTCAATTCCTTCCAGAGTAAAAGGAGGCTCTTGAAAAGTGTCTTCTTTCATTCTTATTAATGCTTGTTCTAAAGGCAAATCTGGAAAATAGATTTCCATGGCAGGAAAACTGACTCTCCAAAGATGGTCTCCTGCCCTTACAATCCTTCCGCTATCTGTTGTTGGCAAGCTTCTTGTATCATGGTCTCCTACTATATCTGCAATTTCCAGCCAGTATTCAGCAGGATTTCTATCAAAATAGCCTGCTCTTTCTAAAATTATTCCTCCAATTAAAAGACTTTTATTCTGATGAGGCCTGCATATTTTTTCTGACCTCAGTATCCCATTAGAATTAGAATATTCTGATTTTACAGCATCAACAAATTTTTTCCATGCGGCAGGATCTTGCCCATACCATCCAGTATCATGAATAAACTCTGCAGGCACTGCAATTTTCCTGTTTCCTGGAAGATAATCCAAAAGCCTGATTACTGAATAAGTTGCATGCTCTGTATGTCCTGGATCATTTCTCGCGTCAAGATAAGGAGTTGCTTTTTCAAGTATTCTTAATTCATCAGAGTTCAACAAACCTAATCTCCTTAAATTTGCTCCTTTTCTTGCTTCATCCCCTAAAACCCAGGTTCTATAATCTATTGATGGATATGAATCTAAATCAAATTCCATGGAAATCTATTAAAAAATCTGTATTTAAAATGAATTGTTTTTTGAAATATGTTTTTCAATATTGTCTTTGTAAACTATTGTAAAAAAAACATAAATGCTTTTAAACTAATTAATCATCAAAAAAATCATAAAATGGTGCAAAC
Source organism: Nanobdellota archaeon (assembly GCA_038045105.1). GTDB lineage: Archaea > Nanobdellota > Nanobdellia > Pacearchaeales > GW2011-AR1 > ARS1285. The sequence goes on from JBBSYU010000063.1 coordinate 6,221, forward strand.
AAGTTTACAACAAGCAGAATACAGGCAAGATTTAGGAGATGAGATGCATTTTGAAGCTTTTTCTTTAGACCCTAATATCAATGATGAAGGACTTGCTGGAATTGTAAATGATTTAGCAAATAAACCAAAACCCAATCAAGAACTAGTTGATGCTGTTATTAGAAAAGGCTCGGTTCGTTGGATTGGTGATATAGAATTAAATATAGCTAGAAATCCTGATGGAAATGTAAAACATTATGAAGTTCCTGCTCCTTTAAGAGAATACAGAAAAGCTCTTGGAGAAAGTCTAGATGCTAAAGCAAAAATTAATCCAAATATATTTAATGGACCTGTTATAGTCGCTGAAGGAGAAATTAAAAATCCTCTTAGAGTAATGCAAGGAGATTATTATGATTTTTCTGCAACAAAATTAAATGCAAGTCCTGGAGATTTAGTTCCTATGCATTATAAACAAGGAAAAACAGTTGAACAAGTCTTGGCAGATGCTGGTTTAGGGCCTGAAACAAGAGAAAGATATTTTGGATTGGCACATTTAATGTGGCCTTCAAATGGACAACAGTTTCTTTTAGTTCAAAGAGCAAAGGGAATGGGAATAGCTGCAGATTGTCTTGCTACTCCTGGTTCTACTCCTGATATAGTTCTTGATAAACCGGGTTTAGGAAAACCTGGATTTGGGATAAGAGAATACTGGAGTTATCATATTGCAGAAGAAATGAAAGATGAATTTGCATTAAAATGGGGAGATTTTTGGATTGATGGAATCGGTCTTTATGATGATTTAAAAACAGTTCCTTTTGGAGCAATAAATATCTATAGTGAAATGTCTGTAAAACAAATAGCCCAAGGAATATATAATGCCAAACCTGCTGTTAGAGACAGGGTTCTTACTGAACATAATATAGTTTTTAGTGTGCCTACTGAAGCAGTGCCTAAATTTTTAGAAAGATTTCCTGTTTTTTATAGTTTATACACTCCAATAAAAGATGCCTTAAAAGAAAAGGGCATTTCTAAATAATTTAATTGTGAACTACCCGCAGACTGAACAGGCTGTGTCACAATTAGGTTTTTTAAAAATCTTCGAAAATTTTTTGTCTTTTTAAGTCTTATAAAACTGAATTATTCTGCCCCCATAAGAATTATGGGACAGCCTGTTAAGTGTAGAGTTTTCTTTCGGGGCTCGCGAATATAAAACTTTCTTAAGAACTCTTCCTTTTAATTTTCTACCTTATGAACCAATAACAAGAGAGGATTTAGAGAAGTTGATTAAATGCTCTCAAAAGCAGATACAAAAATATAAATCTGCTCTATGATTGATTTAAAGTAAAGATTATCAAAATGAATCAGCATTAATGGATTTTAAATGAAAAACGTGATGAAATCTCGAAGCAAATTCATTTTCAAGAATGCTCCTTTCATCTCTTGTCCATGGTTGAACAGATTCAGGATCATAACGAACTTTTGAAGTGTCTACTACTAAGATTTCTTCAAGAGGTTTGCCTCTTTGGGAATTTATCTCTGAACAAGTTATTGCTTTTGCGCGTGCTAAACTAATTGGATGGTTTAAAAAAAGTATTTTATTGTACTTTTGAAGTCCTGCTTCTAAAAATTGCCTTACAGAACCTTGAATACTTAAATAACTTTCTTTTGGTTTAGCTATTTGTATTTCTGGAACTCTTATTCCATGGTTTCTTTCTAATGCTATTGCAATCTCCCATTGAGTAAATATGGGCTTTTCTAATCCTTGTTGATATAAGTCTGCTATGATTTTTGCAAAATCTTCATTACTTAAACCAGGATAATAAACAGCAGGAGAATATAATATTTCTCTAGGGTCTTTAATTTCTTTTTTTCTGTCTTTTCTTTTTCCAATTCCAAAAGAATAAGCAACATATGCTTGGCCTCTTTGCAAATCTTCAAAAACCGACGGAGGAACTCTCCAGTTTATTAGAAGATTAACTGCATCTAAACATAATTCTACATTAGAAAAACTTATGCCTTGAGATTTTATATATTCTTGAAGAGTTTTCCTTGTTTGTTCAATTTGGGGATTATGGGTCATCTTTTTTCTTAGAATTTTATCTATTTTAAATACTTATGTGTTATTAAAAGATTATTTTATACTTTCTAAAACCAACATTTTTACACCCTCTTCAAAATATATTTTTAGAGAGAAATTTAAAAGAATTTTTACTTTTGTTAGAGCATAAGTTTCTCTTTTTTTAGGAGGATGGTTTAATAAAGTTATTTTTGAGTAACTTTCTTGATTTTATATAGAGAATAATCTAGAAATATGTGTCAAACTAATTTGAGTAACTTCTATAGAGATGGAGATTAGAAATTATTTTAATAGTCCTGAACAAAATGCTAAATTTGATGGATTAGCAAGAGAACATAGTTTAGTCAGAGCAGGTGGTTCTGATTGCCATGGAGATAAAGGACCTTTTAAAATTGGAATCCATGACAGACCTCAAAATCAATTGCCAAAAGATATTTTGGAAGAATTATGGGATAATCTTCCGAGTTAATTATTTATTGTAGCTTATTCCCTCATTAATTTTATAACTTCTTCTTTAACCATCGCAGGAGTTATTTCATTAATGCAAGATTTTCCATGCATGCATTCTTTTGAGTTGCAAGGCATGCATTCTCTTTTTTGGGGATAAAGAAAAGTTATTCTTCCATAGCCATGTTCCATATTTTTTGTCGGACCTTTAATGACAATCACTTTTTTTCTTAATGCTGAAGCAAGATGCAAACCAAGAGTATCACAAGTTATTATAATCTTGCATGAGGACATCCATTTGATATATTCTTCAAAATCATTAAGACCTTTTTGAAAAGAAATAGTGTAATCTTTTTCTAACAAGTTTTTTAGCTCTTGCCAATATTCATCAGGCCATTTTTTAGAAATCCATTCAACATGAACATTATCATTAAAACCTATGTCCCATTCTATCTTTTCTGAGATGTTTGGATTTATATAATCCTGTTCTTTCCATTCAAAACCAAGACATTCAATGAGATTTTGTTGCCAATCTATATTATCTTTTATCTTAAAATAAGACTGAATCATTGCAATCTTTTCATTCTCCGGAATAACATCATCTTTTTTAAGAATAAAACCATTCCATCTCCCTTTTAATTTAAATAAAATTTCATCAAAGATGTAATTATCAAAATTATATATCTTGAATTCCTCATTTAAAAATCCGGAAAAATTTTTAGGTGTCAATATCTTGTTTTCCGGAACAAAATACTTTAAAAGAGATTTACCTTTTTCATCTGTAAGCCAGAGATAATCATCATTTATGCAGTTTAAAACAATAGTATATCTAATTAAATCTCCAAAATTTGACTTTATTTCCTTGTTGGGAAGCCTTGAACTGGCAGTTTTTATTATAAGAGTCCTCATTTTAATTTTTCTATTGATTTTAGTTCTTCTATCCTCTTAATTTTATGTTCTTGTTTTTTGTTTTCATTAAGGTTATTTTTTTCCCATTCAAGAGTTCTTTTTCCCCATATATTTATGGGGGTAAAAACAGGGTTAAGGAGTTCTTTGGCAAGAGAAACATCAACTATTGGCCCCATATAAAATGATTTAGAGTATCCAAGCTCAAAAATCTTTTCTGCTGAAAGAAATAAAAGATTCTTTTTAGAATAATCATTAGATATTGAAGAAAAGAAAGAATCATAATCACAAGGTTCAGGGTCCGCTATATTTATTACCTTATTAAAGCATTTTTCATCTTTCAATACCAAATCATAAATTTCCGGAAGATCTCCTGCATAGACTAAGGAAAAAAAATTTGATTCTTGTTCAACCAGAACTTTTCTTTTGTCTTTAAATCTTTCATTAAAATACGTGAGTTTTCCTGCAAAATCTCCTTCTCCAAAAATATTAGGCAATCTTAAAATAGTGTAGTTTATGTCATATTCTTTTATCTTCATCTCAGATAGATATTTGTTAGTTCCATAATTCTCTATGTCTGGAGAGATAAATCCTTTTTTTATACCATCAGATTCATTTTCTTTTAGAGATTTATCTGAAAAAAAATTTAGATAGACAGAGGCTGTACTTGTAAATACATAATGCCTAATTCTATCTTTCATAATATTAAGGAATATTT
>JBBSYU010000064.1:0-5994 GCA_038045105.1 Nanobdellota archaeon
CATTAACGATAAAATCCGTAGTGTATAAAAATCCCTAAAAACTTAGGTAATTAATTGGATGTTTTATGATATTAAAGAAGCCACAACTTACAATATTTTTAATAACAACAACTCTTTTTATTTTGACAATACTAATTTCTGAAAATTTATTCTTGGACTATAGACAGAATAAATTTTAGTTTACATTACTAAATTAGGATTTATATCTCCATCAATTTGTTAACTGAGAAGAAATCCACAGCATTTATGCTGTAGTAAATATTGGTAATATGAAAAACTGATGAGTTTTGTAAATTATGATTAAGCGAGAGAAACAAATTAAACGCAAATCAACAGAAGCCATAACTCATAAAGCGTATTGCATTACCAATATTTTATCAAAATTATCAACCAAAAGCTCTTCCTATGCCCCATGAAATCAGCATTAGGATAAATGCAAGCAAGATTAATTTTCCAGAATATTTATATGCTTTCTTGGCTAATTTTTCATTTTTTGTAATTCCCCAGACAGTAAGATAAAAAAATCTTCCTCCATCAAGTATAGAAGCAGGAAGCATATTGAAAAATGCAACTAATAAATTCAGCAAAAATATCCAAAATACAAGATAATAAATAAAAGGCAAAAATCCTCCATTTTTTTCATATTCTGTAAAAGGATTCTTGAATATTGCAAAATTATCAGCCATGTTCATTTTTATGTTCCTCAAATTTCCAATTCCTATCATGGGTTTGCTTGAATTTAATGGATTTTTTTCAAGAATAATATTATAATTTTTTATTTCACCATTATCCTTGGTTTTTATTTCAACCCTATCTCCGGGATTATATTTTGAAAGAACATTTCCTAAATCGCCATAACTTATTACAGGAGTTTCATCAATAGAGATTATCGCACCTTTCACTACATTTCTGATTCCAGGCATATCGTAATACAATATAATTTCAGTTCGATTCATTTCAAGCTGTTTTTTAAGCAAGTCTATTGTTATAAAATAAGATTTTCCATCAATAATAACCTCTGTAAGATTAAGTTTATCTTGTGTTCCTAAAACTTTTGTATCTTGTATTTTTCTTGAATCAATTAAATTAATTAAATTCTGATTTGCAGGATTAGTTATGTTTATTCCATTTATGCTTTCTATAGAACTAACGCTCACAATTCCTGTTGCATAAGAATTAAATGTTGCTCCCGAAGGAATAAAAGATACATAAAACAATCCCCACCAGATTATAAAGAATATTAGAGCAGTTATTACATTTGCAAATACTCCTGCCCCTAAAATTGACATTTGGGCAGTCTTGCTTTTCTTTTCCATGTCTTTTTCATCCTGCTCAACAAAAGCTCCAAGAATTGGCCCAAGAAAAGCAATTCCAGTGCTTTTTATTCTAACTTTGTTGTATTTCATGAAAATTCCATGGGCAAACTCATGAACTAATGCGACTATTGATATTGAAACAATAAAATATGTAAATGAGAAATCAGGAAAATAACTTTGCATGCCAAACAATTGCGGAAAATAAGGTATGACTGGAACTATAGGTGGTGCCTTTACAATGCTTGTTACAAGAAATGGTTTGGTGACATAAAGATAAACAGATTTTCCGATTAGGTAGACAACCCCAATCATCAAAATATAACTAACAAAGATTATGATATAACTCAAAATATTTAAAGTTCTTTTGAATTTACTTCCAACATAATTAATAAATTTTATTCCAATCTTTGTTTTATAAAGAAACATCAAACCTTCTCTGCGAATATTTTTTCTTTTTACATAAAGAAAAAAGACAGTTGCTAAGCAGAACAAAACTAAAAATATCATATCATAGATAAAAGTTAATGATGCCATTTTAGAATATCTATTTTATACTATATAAATCATGCGGGTTTAATTCATCGAATTTTTGGTAATAAAAATACTTGAGAGATGTTAGTGAGAAGATTAAGAGATGCAGAGAATAGCAAAAACTACTAACTCTATTATTTAACAGATGCCATAACTAATAAGTTATTTATGATTCCAGATATTTACTTCTTCCTAATAGGCCTGAATGCTTTTTTCAAACATTTTCTGCATCTTACTTTTCCTTCTAATATTTTCCTTGATTCTGCCCTTATCTTTGTCTTGCAGTTCTTGCATACAAAAATATTCTTGAATAATCTTCCATAGGTTGCTGCTAATTTTGTTGCCATGTTTGTTTTATATTATTTGTTTTATTTATTTTTATCCCAGGACTTTTTCTAAAAGGGCTGTTGGTAATGTTAATGCCAAGGTTTAGTAGTGTTTATAGAGCAGAGCAGTTATGTTTGAAAACTCTTCCTTCACAACTTATTAACTCATCCACTTCTTATCTGTTTTTACATTACCAATATATTCTTTTATTACTGATATTTCTTTCAATAAGTTATTTTTAAACCTTCCTCTTTATTATCTTGCTTCCTTCAACCACCCAATATTCAACCTGATCTCCTTCCTTTAAGTCATTTTTTAATTCTTCATCTTCAGGAAGAGCCAGTTCAAGGGTTTCAAATGTTTCCATATCCATAACATTTGCTTTATCTCCTGAAATAGATAATAATTGAGCACGGCTTTTTTCAATTAAAGGGCAGTCTAATCTGTCATGCCCTCCTGCAACAAATACTTTTTTTTTCCCATCAATAATGCTGATGCATTCAATTCTGCATTTTGCATGCCCGTGTTTTCCTGTCTTGGAAATGTCATTTGACTTGACAATGCAGGGAACTCCATCAACTACAATTGCAACTCCGGGTCTTGCTTCTGCAGCATTAATTAATTTGTAAACCATCTTTATAATTTCATCCTTTCCTAGAAATCAAATTAAAAATGGATTTATAAATCTTTCAGTTATCTAATTCCATAGAACTCTTTAACGGCTGACATTATTATATCAATTCCATCTTCATCTCTTCCATAAGTTAATCTTTTAGCCCTAGCAATCCCTAAAGCACCTTCCAAATATTCATCACTTCTTCCATCATAAGGATCATTAAAATTTCTAAAAGAAATAATTGGCTTTGCATAATCAATTCCCATTTGAAGCATTATTCCTGCTGCAATAGAAGGAATTCCAATATCAGCTAAAACAAGTTCAGATTCTCTAATAACACTTTCTGCAACAGGATTTGGATTTTCTAATTTTGCTAATTGTTTATGGGGAAGAAATAATCTTTTTTGACATAATACCAAACAATGTTCTAATCTCTCATAAAAAAAGAATCTTCTTCCATCTGTTTCACATTTTTCAAAAGGAGCTGCTAAAACAATCTCATATCTTTCCATAATAATTTTTTGATTCTTTTGTTTATAAGTTTTATAATAATGCAAAATATATTTTATAAAGATTTTTAAACTCCTATTCTTATCAAATAAAATGTCAACACTCCAAAAAAATGACTTCATTGAAATAGAATTCACAGGTAAGGCAAATAATGAAATATTTGACACAACAGATAAGGAAGAAGCTAAAAAATTAGGATTAGAGGCAGATGTCAAGCCATTGATTGTTTCAATAGGAAATCAAATGCTATTGAAAGGATTTGATGATTCATTGGAAGGAAAAGAAACAGGAAAAAAATATTCAATAAAACTCTCTCCTGAAAAAGCATTTGGAAAAAGACAGCCTTCTTTAATAAAAACAATGCCAATAAGGGTTTTTCATGAAAAACAGATGAATCCTTATCCAGGAATGTCTGTTCAGCTTGACGATTACATTGCAAAAATACTTTCTGTTTCAGGAGGAAGGGTTATTGTTGATTTTAATAATCCAATGGCAGGAAAGGAAATTGAATATGATTTCACAATAAAAAGAAAGGTAGATGATAGTAAAGAAAAAATAAATGCCTTGCAGGATTTTTTCCTAAGACAAAGATTTGATTTTGAAATAAAAGACAATAAAGTAATTTTCAAAAAAGAGGAAATAAAACCTTTTGTCGAGGTTTTCAAACAAAAATTCAAAGACATGACAGGTTTGGATTTTGAGGTTGAAACTCCTAGTCTAAAAACAGAAGAAGTGATTAAAGAAAATAATGAAAAATTGGCAAAAACAAAGTCAAAAAAAATATCCAGAAAAATTAATCCTATATACTAGTATTAATATTTATATTAATTATTTTAGTTGGCTACAATATTTTACCTACCTTATAATTTAATAAATAATTGGAAATTTTTAATTTAAAAATTTCTCAAAGATATTTTACCATTATTAAAAATTATTAGAAATGTGGAATTCATAAGTTTTGTAGATGAGATGAGAAAACAGGTAGATGAATTAAATTCATCAAGGTTACATCGAGAGCAACAGAAGTAAAACAACACTCAAAAATTTCTTATATATTATCATTTAAAAGATATATTGACATTATAATAATCTTTATATATTGATTTAAGGTTTTTCTAGGCATAAAAAGGTAGAGAAAAAGGGAAAATGGCTATTCAACACGAACATATTCTTTCAATAGACCCTGAGCTCGCTGAAATTGATAGAGAGTTAGAAGAACTTCTTAAAAAACAGCATTCAAAAGTAAAAGTTTTTGGAATTGGAGGTGCAGGCGGAAATACAATTACAAGAATGAAGGAAATTGGAATTAAAGGAGGAGAATTTATAGCAGTTAATACAGATGCTCAAGATCTTCTCTATAGTGATGCAGACTATAAGATTTTAATTGGAAAAGAATTAACAATGGGCTTGGGTGCAGGAAGCAATCCAAAAATAGGGGAAGAAGCAGCTCATGAATCAGAGCAGGAGATAAGAAAAAAATTAACAGGCTGTGACATGGTTTTTATTACTTGCGGACTTGGTGGAGGAACCGGAACTGGAGCAGCTCCAGTAATTGCAGGCCTTGCAAAAAAACAAGGCGCATTAACAATAGGAGTTGTTACATTGCCCTTTACAATTGAAGGCAAAAAAAGAATTGAAAATGCAGAATATGGCTTGGAAAGAATGGAATCTGTCGTCGATACTCTGATAGTAATCCCAAATGATAAATTATTAGAGATTGCACCTGAACTTCCTTTGCAGACAGCATTTAAAGTAGCAGATGAAATCTTGACAAATGCAGTAAAAGGAACAACAGAGTTGGTTACAAAAGCAGGACTTGTTAATCTTGATTTTGCAGATGTAAAAGCAGTCATGCAGAATGGAGGAGTTTCACTAATGGGGATGGGTGAGGCAGATTCAGCTAACAGGGCAAGAGAAGCAGTTGAAAAAGCAATTGCAAACCCTCTTCTAGATGTTGATATTTCAAATGCAACAGGTGCTCTGGTAAATATTATTGGAGGAGATGATATGAGTCTGGATGAAGCAAGATTAATAATTGCAACAGTAGGTGAAAAATTATCTCCTGATGCAAAAATGATTTGGGGAGCTCAAATCAGCCCTGAAATGGAAAAATCAATAAGAGTTATGTTAATAATAACAGGAGTAAAAAGCCCTCAGATGAGCGGAAGTGAATACACATCAGAAGATGCAAAAAGAGCAGAATATTCTGATGACTTGGGAATTGAGTTTCTGGAGTGAAAATGAAAAAATCAGGAATAAGCATTGAAACATTTGTTGGAGCAGGAAGATTTCAGCATAATGTTAAATTTTTTGGAGATATCAGGGATGTAAGTCAGGAAGTTGTTGATATGCTGTAAAAAGTTAATGAAAAATTATATGAAGAAATGTCAGAAGGTTCTACAGGATTAAGAAATGAAATAAAATACAAACATCCTTGAAACTTATCACTTATCAAAACACTTTTAAACCCCTTCTTATTCATTTTATCAACATGTTTAACTTTAAATCATTTTATCAGCAGTGTATAAGAGTCTGGCGCTTGCTGAAAAAACCTGAAAAAGATGAATTCAAAACAATTGCAAAAGTTTCTGCAATTGGACTTGGTTTGGTTGGATTAATAGGATTCCTACTTGCAATGGTAATGAAATTCTTTGGAATGTCGTAAATATTCTTAATAGACTAAGTATTGGTAAT
>JBBSYU010000065.1:0-2960 GCA_038045105.1 Nanobdellota archaeon
AATTAAAGCATCAGCTTTAATCTAATTTTCGTTTAAGAATTCTCATATCATCTGATATTATTTATTGGGAAATCACATAGAAAATCTCATTATCTGTCTTTATTGTCTGGAATTTCAGATTATTTCTTTCCAGCATTAATTCAAACCATTTTCTATTTGGATAATTCATTTGCTTTCTTGTAAAAGTTTTTGTTGCAAAGCTTGCAACAATGAATTTTGCTTTGTTGTTAATTAAGTATTTAATTAATTCTTCACTTGGTTTGTGATTTTGTTTATTGATTATATCAATTATTTTAAAGAGAAAAACTATGTCGCTTGAGGGTAGTTTTGAGATTTCCTCTTTATTTCTCACATCTAAAATGTCTCCTCTGCCGCTTAATCCCCTTATTTTCATTATATTAATATAATTATTAATTACTGAAATATCATTAATATCTATATCATAAGAATAATAGGTTAATTCATTTAGATTCATGAATGGATAGGAGAATACATTAAATCCTGCACCTAAATCAACTATTGATTTAGGGATTCCTGTTATTTTGAATATTTGTTTGTAGAGATTTGGATAATCATTGATTCTCTCTTTTGTTGAGAGGGTGACTGATAATAACTTATCAGTAATGTGTAATAACTTGACATCTGTTAATTTAGATTCAGTTAGAGATTGTAGCTCATTAAGATAATTATTTATCTTGTTTTTCTTTTTTGTCTGGAAGCTTGCATAGGATTTATGAAGTTGGTTTCTTATTTCCTTAATATCCTGCTTTGAGATTTTTGATATTTGGTTTTTCCTTAGATATTCTTTTATTTCTTCTATTATGATTTTATCTGCAATTGAAAAGTATTTCTTGTTTTGCTTGACTTGTGATAAAAGGTTGTTGATTAGTTGAGATTCCATTTTATTATTAGTATTATTGATTATAAAAAGATATTTAAATGGTTTAAAAATTGAAATGAGGTGGTATGGCAACAAATAATGTATAAAGTTCCAGTAGATCTCTGGGATTGTGTTCAAGGTAATAATCAGAGCCATATTTCTACCTTGGATGAAAAAGTTTTTTGTTGGGATCCTGAAATTTCTGCAATACATCATAAACCACTGCCTGAATTTCCTTACGATAGAGTTAATAGTAATTTTGTTCTTTTTGATGAACAGAACTCTAAAATTGGACATAATTTAGAATTAGATGAAAATGGACTTCAAAAATTTGTAGTGACTACTAGGCCTAATCCTTTTTTTAAACCAGGATTTGTTAATCTTGATGAAGCTGAAAGATTAACTGATTTTGTGTATGTTGGAAAAGCCCAATTTAATGATTTCATGAAATTTGGGCAATATGCTTTGCAGAGATATCCAAGAATTGCAGAAGAATTAGTATGTGCGAATGTTCGTCATGAAGATGTTGTCAAACCAGGAATAATAAAAGGAAAATTTCTTGATAAGGAATACGAAGGAAGAGTTGATTTAGTTAGATTTCAGAGTATTGTCTGCAAAAGATTTTATACTCTTATTAAACAATTTGCAATTCAAAGAGCTGCTGTTTCTTTGGATAAAGGAGGATTAACTGCAGAACAGATAAGAGAAATCCTGTGTTTAATTGAGCCTTTGAAAATTGATTAAAATATATATTCCAGTCAAATCATATTTAAATATTTAATACTCATACTCTATTAATGAAAAAAACATATAGGAGAGATAATAATCTTGTAACTGGATTGTTTGGGATAGTCTTATTTTTATTAGTTATTTCAGTTTTTTATATTATTACTTTTTTATCTGAAATAATCATAGTTAATGATTTGCAGGCATTTATCCCCCTTGTTGTTTTTACTGGATTTTTTATTTTCTTAGTTGCAGCGATGCTGCTTGCTTTGGCATTATTCAGAGCATTTAGTGGATTTAGGTGATAATTTATCTTCTGTTTATCTGGTAATGTTAATGCCGTTTTTAAGCAGTTATTTAAGATTTTGAAGAGAAATTAACTCATTCTCGCTTTACTACTCATCCTCATCTCATAAAATTTATACATTACTGATACTCTTCTCTTTTTCCCTCGATACTATTTAGAATTATTTTTTAAATAACAGAAAAGTTTATAAACCTAATTTTTTATCATATAACATCTTAAATATTTATATAAGATATTAACAAAATGGCACAAATCAAACCAACAATGAATATCGTATTTGTGGGACATGTTGACCATGGAAAATCAACATGCATAGGCAGACTTATGTATGACAGCGGAATATTGCCTGAACAGGAAATGAAAAAATTAAAAGAAGAGGCAATAAGACAGGGAAAGCCTGGTTTTGAATTTGCTTATGTTATGGATAAAATCAAGGAAGAAAGAGAGAGAGGAGTTACAATTGACTTATCTTACCAGAAACTAATCACACCAAAAAGACAGATTACAGTAATTGATGCTCCTGGGCACAAAGATTTTGTAAAAAACATGATTACAGGTGCTTCACAGGCAGATGCTGCTTTTTTGACAATTGCTGCTAAAGAATCTATACAACCACAGACAAAAGAGCATTTATGGCTGTTAAGAACAATGGGTGTTCAGCAAATAGCTGTTTTAATCAATAAAATGGATACTGTTGATTATAAAGAAGATGTTTTTAGTAAAGTCAAGATAGAGGTTTCTAATTTGCTTAAAGCAGTTGGAATAAATCCTGAAAAAACAACTTTCTTAGCTATTTCCGCACAAAAAGGAGATAATGTCTATAAAAAATCAGCAAACATGCCTTGGTATAAAGGGCCAACAGTATATGAGCAATTTGACTTGTTTGATGAGCCTAAAAAACCAACAGATCTTCCAGTAAGAATGCCAATACAAGATGTTTATGAAATTACTGGAATTGGAACTGTTCCTGTTGGAAAAATAGAAACAGGAATAATGAAACTAGGGCAAAAAGTTGTAATATTACCTGGAAGAAGCGGAACAGGAATT
>JBBSYU010000066.1:0-1253 GCA_038045105.1 Nanobdellota archaeon
ACATGAACATCAGCAGGCCAGTTTCCATTTGCACCAGAAAAATAATTTATCAAAGCGTCCATCCAGACATATATTTTGAATCTTTTGTCAATAGGATTATCAATTCCCCAGTCTAATCCTTTTCTTGAAACACACAAATCCTTTAATTCTTCTTCTTTTAATCTTGATAATATTTCATTTTTTTTAGATTCAGGAATAATATAATTCCTGATAAATTTTATTAATTTTTCCCTGTACAAGCTAAGCTTGAAAAAATAAGCATCTTCAGACATATATTCAGGAACTTTGTTATGTTCAGGACATTTTCCATCAACCATGTCTTTCTCAGTTATATAAGCTTCACAGCCAGTGCAATAAAGCCCTTCATACTTTCCTTTGTAAATTTCCCCTTTATCATAAACTTTTTTGAATATTTCCTGGTTTATTTTCTTATGTTCTGCTTCAGTTGTTCTTATAAATCTTGAATAATCAATATTTAATTTCCTGCATAATTCAATAAATATCTGGGAATTCTTATCTACAAACTTCTGAACAGGAATTCCTGCTAATTTAGCAGCCTGTGCATTTTTCTGCGCATTTTCATCAGTTCCAGTAAGAAAATAAACACTTTCCCCATTTAATTTATGCCATCTGATTATAGCATCAGCTAAAACTTTCTCAAATGCATGCCCGATGTGCGGGGATGAATTTACATAATCAATTGCAGTTGTAACATAAAATTTTTTCTTTGCCATGAATAACTTAAAAACATAAGGTATAAAAAACTAACTAAATGATAAATAGTGTGTGCCCCATAGACATATGTCATACCTTTTTTACATATAAATTTGGGAAGTTTCACTAACCCAAATTGTTTTACTATTATTATCTCACAAACATTTTTAGCTATGAAGATGAGTAAATTATATAAGAGATTATTAGATATTAAGGAGAAAAATAAATTCAGGTTAGACTTGTCTTTCTGAATTTAACATTAAACTAGTTTTCAATAACCTACGACATATGTCAGTAGGCTATACACTAAATAATAAATAGTATCAATAATAATATAAATCAAAGAGTTGTGTAAGCAATTAATTAAATTCAACATATCATCAACATTTTAATCTTCTCACAAACATCAAAAAAACAATGTGCCACCACATGTCAGAAATCAAAGATTTCTGAGCACCCTAAAAATCTTATGAAAGATTTTTAGTGCCTTAAAAGGTGTGGTTTGTGACAGGCACTTGTTTTTTGGATGCAGGAAATTC
>JBBSYU010000067.1:0-2354 GCA_038045105.1 Nanobdellota archaeon
TGTGATGGAGTTAGTCAGTCGTAGCGTAGGTCATGCCCGCAGGCATTAACTTGTTTATTGAACTCATGCAGGAATCAGGAACTTCTACTCCGATGGTAATTCTTTCACTATCTGAGACCCTATGGAAATAAGGAGCTACTCCTTGAATTCCAGTCAATAAGTCAAAAATTTTCATTTTTAATTCCTTTTTAAAAGGAACATAACTGATTTCATATCTCATTTTCTTAGAATAAATCTGAAGATTATAAACATTCTTATCATATAGAACTACCTTCCTATTACTATAGCCAGTATAACACAAAGCACTATTATTACTGCAGAAACTATCTGCCTTAATGTTGCTTTTTCTTTTAAGAAAAATCTTGCAAATATAAAAATAAAAACCGGAGTCAAGATTAATAATATTGTGGTGAAGACTATTCCTAATTGTTCATATCCCCAGTATAAAATAACTCTATAAAATATCCAGATAAAGCTAACTATCCAGATAAAAAAATGAGATTGTTTGTCTATTTTCTTAAAACTTGGTCTGAAAATTATCCAGGCAATTATGAGTATTCCCAAGCATCTTAGAAAATAAAAAGTCCAGGAAGAATAATAAGGAAGAATCATTTTTGAAATAACAAGTTCAACTGCGAAAAGAAAACTCCCCCCTAATGCTGCAATTATATATCTGTCAAAATCAAGATGATGTTTTTTTACATGAGCAATAATAAGAGTCAAACTTGCTATTAAAGCGAGAATCAGAATTGAGGGATTGTTTTCATTTGAATAAACAGAAACAAAAAAACTTAAAACAAATGCAAGCAGAATTGTGAATAAAGGCTGAGTCAATCTTATTGGTTCAAATTCGCATAAATTCTTTCTTTTCAAAGAATAAAAAATCAAGATATTTGCAAACAAAGCAGCTATTATTACTGTAAGAAAAATTAAAAGGTTTTTCAGCTGAAATGCAGCAGAATCCAATTTCCAAAAAAAGAAAAGAAAAGGAATTATTACAATAACAATTGCAAGAAAACCATAAACAGTATAGTTTTTATAATTCATGCTTTTCTTTTTGATTATTTTCTTTTCTAAAATCATTCCTACTGCTTCAAGCAATGAACCTAAAATTGGCAAGTAGAACATTTTATCACCTTTTTATTTATTAAAAATCCCTGATATTTAAAAGTTCCTAAGAGGAACTTTTAAGCCACAAAATTTTTATTTAAAATTTTGATGTTTAAATGTGATTGATTATTTATAGGAGTCTTAATATATATTTAGTATCCTAATGCCGTTGTTTAGTTAATCATGTAGAGATTGTTTAGTTAATCATGTAGAGATTGTTTAGTTAAACATTTTGAAACAACTATTCTCCTGCTTAATCATCTCATCAACACCACTTATTAATTTTTTATATTACTGATAAATTTTATTTCTTGAATATGATTTCAAAACAAGCTTTAAAAACACAAAAGAATTATTCTAAAGATGGTTTATAATATTTTTAATGATATTGCAGGGCTTATTCAGCATAATCCTTATCTTATAACTTTTTTAGTTGCTTTGATAAGCGAGGAATTGTTGGTATTTCTTGCAATATTATCTGGAAGAGGCATGATTAGTTTTTGGATTGTTTATTTTATTGGAACTTTAGCAGTGATAATTTTCGATTCAAGTATTTTTTTGATTGGAAAGTCTAAATTTGGAAAATATATAGAAAATAAGTTTTTTCCAGAAAAACAAATGGATGAAAAAATCAAATTTGTTAATAAGAAAAGTTCCATGATCTATTTAATGATAACAAAATTCGTATGGGGAACAAGAGTTCCCAGTATTTTCTATTATAGTGTGAGAGGAATGAAATATAAAAGATTTTTAGTTTATGACATAATCTCTCTTCTTGTCTGGAGTTCAATAATGCTTTCAGCAGGATGGTTAGCTGGAAAAGGATTTGACAAATTATTAACTCTCTTAAAAGGCAGTGAAAAATTATTTGCAATTTTATTTTTAACAGCGTTGATAGTTTATGTGTTATATTGGCTGATAAAGAAAATAATTGCCAAAGAATATAAATATATCAAAAGATATTAATTAGATTTGAGAAGTTAAATAGAAAAAAATCCACATCTCAAATTAGCATTTCTTATATTATAATTTTTGTAAAATGCTAATTCTCGTCATTTATGCTGTGGTAAATATTGGTAATATGAAAAACTGATGAGCTGCGCAGATGAGATGATTAAGAAAAATAAGTAGATGAATTAAATTCATCAAGGTGACAAATCAACAGAAAATTCGATTACCTGATTTTTATATTTTATTATTAGATACTAAATCAAATAATCTCACCACAACTGAGATTAGGTGAT